>JALNYX010000043.1 GCA_023229615.1 Candidatus Moraniibacteriota bacterium | reverse complement strand
CCTTGCGGATCGTGCGCCTGAATTTTTGCCCCCTTTTCAAAAAGAGGTGGCAAGATCGTTAGCGCCGGAGCATCTCGCAAATCATCCGTTTCCGGCTTAAAAGTCAAGCCAAGAACTCCGATAGTCTTGCCGGCCTCCGAACCGCCGAGGGCGTCACGAATCTTTTTCACCATCGCCGCTTTTTGAGCAGCATTAGTCTCAACTGCTGCCGCGACAGTTCGAATTGGAACCCCGTTTTCCTGGGCGATTCGCAACAAAGCCAATGCATCTTTCGGAAAACAGGAGCCGCCATAACCGGGCCCAGCGTGCAGAAACTTCCTGCCGATCCGACCATCAAGGCCGACCGCCTTGGCCAGATCAACAACATCCGCCCCCAGCGCCTCGCACACATTTGCCATCTCATTAATAAACGAGATCTTCATCGACAGGAAGGCATTTGAGGCGTATTTGATCAACTCGGCTGTTTCAAGTCCGGTGATGACAAAAGGCGTCGAACCGTCCACAAACAGAGAATTATAAACTTCCTTCATAATTCCCTCTGATCTTTCCGATTCTGTACCGATCACCACGCGATCAGGACGCATAAAATCAGTAATTGCCGCGCCTTCCCGCAGAAACTCGGGATTGGAAACGACATCAAATTGCGCTTCAGGATTAGCCTCCTTGATTACGCGGGCAACCTGTCTGGCTGTGCCAACCGGAACAGTACTCTTGTCAACCAAGACAGTATAACTGCTAAGGTGTGGGGCCAAGTCTTTGGCCGCCGAATAAATATAAGTCAAATCGGCATATCCGTCGCCTCGACGAGAAGTCGGTGTACCAACGGCAATAAAAACTACTTGCGCGTCTTTCACACAGGCAATATCTGTCGTGAAAGATAACCGACCGGAACCAACACCCTTGTCGATTAATTCCTTGAGTCCCGGCTCGTAAATGGGTATCTCACCATTACAAAGCCGCTCGATTTTTCCACCATCTTTGTCCATACAGACAATCTGGTGTCCAAATTCTGACAGGCAGGCTCCCGTCACCAGGCCGACGTAACCCGAACCAATTATTGCAATATTCATTCTTTTCTCCTTTCCCCATCTCGGGAAGTTTTTCCCGATGAGGGATTTTTTTTATTGAATTATGCTTTTATTTTAGCATAACTATTTTTTCAAACAACTTTCTGCAAGAATAAGAAATTTACAGGGGTTTGTCAATAAAAAAACGTAAAATGGCATCATTGACAATAATGGAACAAATTCATTTATTTTGATATAATGCCATAATAGAACTAGCATAATAATTCAGATCTATTCAATTACAAAATGAACACCGAAAAAATATATATCATTATTCCCGCTTACAACGAAGAAAAGGTTATCGCCGATGTTGCCAAAGAAATTCGTGATGCTGGATATGAAAATCTCATTATCGTCGACGACGGAAGTTCGGACGGGACTTTTTCCAAAGCCAAGCAAATTCCAGGCGCCACGGCGCTCCGACACAAAATCAATCGCGGAAAAGGTGCGGCTGCCAAAACCGGAATTGAAGCCGCCAAGCTTTTGGGCGCTGATATTATCATCACAATGGATGCCGATGGACAGCACGATCCCAAAGATATCGCGCGCCTCATCTCTCCTATTATCAAAGGAAATTGCGACGTGGTTTTGGGTTCACGTTTGATGAATCCAGAAGGAATGCCTTGGTACAAAATCATCCACAACAAAATCGGCAACGCCGTCACTTGGTATTTGTATGGTCTTTGGGTTACCGACAGTCAATCGGGATTGCGCGCCTATTCCCGTCGCGCCGCCGAAGTCATCAACACTCTTGGCGACCGATATGAATATGACAGCGAAGTAATCCGCGAAATATACAAATACAAACTTAAATACAAAGAAATCCCCATCCAAGTCCGCTATACAGAGTACTCAATGGGAAAAGCCCAAAAGCAATCACTTGCCAACGGCATCAAAACCGTCTGGAAAATGCTCTGGAAGTTGGTGCATTAAAGATTCCAACGAGCCTTTAACATAAAAATTACCTCGTCTTTTATTTTTGTTTTGACAAATTCTTTTTGCTTTTCATCAATAAGCTCTCCGAGATCTTTCAATAAAGTATTCTCCGGAACGTTTTCAACAAAAGAAACGCACTTTTTGATATATTCTTTTTCAGACGAAATATTATATGATTCAAAAACATTATTATCAGTCCCCCAATTGTTTTTGAGAAAATAATATACATCAAAAAGATCCCGCGCCGCAAATTCCTTGCGATTCAAAAGTGCCACTAGTTTTGCCGAAAACATAGACTCTTTGGTACTTGCCAAAACCGGTATGCCGAAATAATTTTTCATTTCATAACTGGCACCGGTTTTTCTCGTATTTATTTCAACCTTTATTTGATGCTCGCCTGCTTCATATGAAAGAGCAAAAAATATAGTCGCAAATTTTTGTTGCTTGTCCTTGATTTCACCGTATTTTGAAATAATATTTTTTATTTTTTCGAATATCAAATTCCTGTTTGATTCAGAGTCATTCAGTAAATCAAAATCCAAAACAACAGAGAATCTCGGCAATCCATAAAATGAATATGCTGCCGTACCACCTTTAAAACCCAACAGAGATGCAATAGAGATATCAGAATAAACATCTTTCAATATTTGCGCCATAACCAGTCTGTGTTTTTCTTTATTTAGCATATTTTTCAAAATAATTTTTAAGTCTTTTTTCCAGCATTTTGTTTTTATATATACCGACAATATCAAAACAAGTATTCCAATTGATATTTCGAAGATTATCAAAATGACAGCTTCCAAACAAATACAACATATCCAAAAAAGCTCGCTCTTTTGATGCCTCAAAATACGTTCCTCGATTTATTAGCCCTTGCTGATTAATCAATATCTCACTTTTGAGCTTTCGAAATGTAAATTTATTTTCCTTGAATTTCAGATTCCGCGAAAGGTAGCTGGCTGCAAAAATTGTTTCATAATATTGAAATATCACGCCTTCCTTTGCTAAAACCGTTTCAAAACTCACATATGCCGGAGTAAAAATTCTGACAGCCAGTTCATTTTTGTCATAATCATCTTTTTTTGAGAAAATTCCACGACGAAGCCGAATCAATTTTCCGGTTTTCACATAATAGGACAACTTTGATTTGAGTTTATCGGCATTTTTTTCCCCGATTAAAATAGCGATTTCTTTACTGGTAAAAACCGTTTGTTTTGAACCATATATAATTGTCAGAAAATTATCCATATATAGACTAAAAGTGTTATTTTTTATTACTTTCAGTTTATCATAACTTGAAATATTGTCAATTTGCCCTTACAAGTGGCATCAAAACCGTCTGGAAAATGCTCTGGAAACTGGTGCATTAAATTTAAAAAACAAAAAACAGGGTCAGCGCATTTGCGCCGATCCTGTTTTACTCATCGGAATAATCCTCTATTGCGATCATCTCATGATTGCTTCTTTTTTTACCATCTCCATACCGATCTTTATCCAATCTTATGGAAATAAAATTAGGAAGGCTTGCCATCCCTTTCTTCAAAGCAACAAACAGATATGTCATAAATGATTTTTCAAAACTGTAATTTCTGACACATCTTTTGATTATATTTATCACATCCTGATAAAATGTTTCGTATATAGACATTCCATCAAGATAAATGATCCAATTTACACAATTCAACTCCAAAGAAGAAACCAGATAATCCATAGCATCAGCGTTACCTTTATGCACCAACTTAATCAAAGAAATTATTATCCTATCTCTGACTAATTTTTCTTCTTTAGATCTCGATTCTATCAGTGTATATAGATATTCCTTATTCTCCGCCAAAATATTCTGCAACTCTTCTTTGTCAGAATATTTACCTTGAGTCATTGCCCAAATCCGCGGAAGAAATTTCCTGGAATAATCCCCCTCAACCCAAAGCCTGCGCCACTTTTTTGGCCAAGCCGCAACAACTCTTTCCCAATCCGGATTGTCGTTTTTGCGGACGCTTCTTACGATCTTCATATATAAAGAACGGGCATTCCGCCTTATCCACCTGTCGGTTATATATGACGGCTCTTTTTCTTCGAAAACTTTTACCAAATGTGCTAATTCTTGAAAATTAAAACCGTCAGCATTGACATTCCACCGCTTCTGCCATTTTTCCGGCAATTCCGCGACAACCCTTTCTATGTCATTTTCGGAATATAATGCAACCCTTTCCATTATATTTCCACCATTCCTGACAATCCACGAAATGGAAAAAACATCTGGTTTTTTATCTTCCAGAATTTTCAAAACTTTTTTAACAAGTCTCAAAAATCCCGCCTCATTTTTTGCAGCAGCAACTGCTGCGCTTCTCTGCGGTCAAAATTTTCTTTTTGCTTTCGATCTTTCTTCTTTCACGAAAGAAGAAAAATCAAGCTTTTTTATATAGAGATGAACGGTAGATGCGCTCATCTCCAACATTCTGCTCGCCTCATTAACATTACCCCCTGCTCGGTTGATAACCTCCCTGAGAATCCTTTCCTTTTCTTCGTCTTCACATTCAAGGAAGGACTTCTCCAGCTTGAACTCGTCCTGATCATTTTTGTTATTACTAACAAGTAAAAAATCGATTTGAGCAAGCGAAAGTGGCTGAAAATCCCCGCTTGCACAATTAGGTACAAAGCATTCCCCATTCACAAAACCACCTTCGACCGGAATTTTTTCAAAACCAACCTCCTCGGGAAGAACGGAAAACTCTTTCTCCGGGATTATAATGCATTTTCCCGTTGCATCATCAGGAACGCTCCTGACGATTCTTACTTCTTTCTTGTTAGTTTCGAGGTCTTCAAGAATAACAAATTTCTCAACCCACCCCATCAATTCCCTGACATTCCCCTGCCATAACATTTCCATTGCCAGTTCCGTAAGGCGAGAAACAATAAAATCGCGACACCATTTTTTTTGATATTTCTCAGTGAAATAATCAAAAAAATGTTCCACGAAAAGTGGGATCTCATCCTTTCTCTCCCGCAAGGGCGGAATGTAGATTTCAAACCCACAAATTCGACTATACAAATCTCTCCGAAACGTTTTCTCTGAAACCATTTTTCGGAGCAACTGATTTGTCGCGCAGATTATGCGCGCATCAACATACACGGGACGATCCGCCCCAATTTGCTGAATCTCGCCTTTCGTGTCACCATCCAAAAACCGAAGAATTTTTGCCTGAACAGAACGAGGCATATCGCCGATTTCGTCCAGAAAAACCGTCCCTCCGGCGGATGTCAGCAAGCGTCCCGGACGATCAGAACGGGCATCCGTAAATGAGCCCTTTCTGTGTCCAAAAAGCTCGCTATCAACGAGTCCGTTGGCAGCCCCGCAATTGAGCGGATTGAAAATCATTTTAGCACGCAAACTATTTGCGTGTATGAATTTTGCTACAACACCCTTTCCCACCCCCGGCTCTCCAGTGATGAGAATCGGAACATCCGTAGCGGCATATTTTTTCGCCTTCTCCAATACATCTTCCAATCCTATTATCTTCACATCTTTCATCTTCCTTCCTCCTGTATAATTTTATATTCATCAATCATTATTCCATTATTCATTTGTCAAACAACCAATAATCATATTTCTATGATTTCCCATTATCCCCCATCCCAACCCCATTTGTCAATCCCAACACCAAAAAAACTTGCTTTTTTTTCAAAATACAGCAAAATAGTAATACAGAGAGAGAAAATAAAAAAATAGTTGATTTAACAATTAAATAAAAACGCTTCCAATAACGGAAGCAAAAAGGAGGAGAAATGAAGATAAGGAAGAAATGGTTATTGATTAGTTGTTTAATTTGTATGTTGTTATCCCCATGGTACGCGTTAGCGGCTGTGGACAAATTGGGGACCGTAACGTGGTACTTTTACGATGAGGAAACTCCTGATTTTTACATACTGTATCAGGAAGGGATTCAGATAGCAGAATTTTACGTTGTCGACATCCTCGAATCGACAACCCCAATGACACTGCAGGATGGCGCAAATATATTTACAATGACAGCATCTATCGGTGGAGTCGAAACTGCTCCATCTGCCCCGTATGTTGTCAATTGGCCACCATTGAGTTATATGGTTTCTCTGAATTATAATTCAGGGGGAACAGTTCTTCCCTCTGAAAGTTTTACTGCGGAAGAACATTCTGATCCGCAGATAACAGCAACACCGAATCTTGGATATCATTTCACTATCCTTGATAACGGATCATCCGCAGGAAACTCATCTCCATATACGATCACGGATATCCTCGCTGATCATGCCTTGTCAATCGCATTCGCGATTGACACATTTACCATTGCGACTTCAGCGGGAGTCGGTGGGACAGTCACCTGTTCGCCAACTACGGTAAATTATGGCGGGAGTTCGGCATGTATCGTGATGCCGGATGCCGGATATAATATTGCCGACGTTCTAGTTGATGAAAGTTCAGTCGGCGCCGTACTTTCGCGCACATTTTCAAATGTCACTGCAAATCACACAATTGAGGCGGCATTTGAAATCGGAACTTTCGCTATCACTGCTTCAGCCGGAACCGGCGGAACAGTTTCATGTTCCCCGACAGCAGTTGAATATGGAGGAAACTCAACATGCACAATAACCAAAGATGATGGATATGAAATAACCGAAGTAACGGTAGATGGGCAAACAGTAGAAACTACTACCAACAGCTCAATCCAATCCAACATCGGAACCTTCACTCCAAGCACTGCGACGTTTTCACTGAAAACCGCATCAGAAACCACCACCATCCAATTTGGAACATCAACCGATAAACCAATCATCGGTGATTGGGATGGAAATGGAACTGATGAAATTGGTGTTTTTCGTCCGAGCACGGCAACGTTCTATTTAAGGAATGCTGCCGGAACCGGATATACCACCGTTGTATTCGGGGCGTCTACTGATTTGCCAATCATCGGTGATTGGGATGGAAATGGAACAGATGACATCGGTGTTTTTCGTCCGAGTACAGCAACGTTCTACCAACGTATTGGAACCAGCTATACAACGACTCAATTTGGAACATCAACCGATAAACCAATCATCGGTGATTGGGATGGAAACGGAACAGATGAGATCGGAACCTTCACTCCAAGCACTGCGACGTTTTCACTGAAAACTGCATCAGAAACCACCACCATCCAATTTGGAACATCAACCGATAAACCAATCATCGGTGATTG
>JALNYX010000042.1 GCA_023229615.1 Candidatus Moraniibacteriota bacterium | reverse complement strand
ACGACGGAAAAGCCTTGTTTTAAATTGTGTTTTTTTTACGTCTTACGTCTTATGACTTACGTCTATCTTTCAAGTATTCCCCCAACGCCTCCTTCCAGCTTCGGAGCGGATTGAGTTTGGTATTGAGTAGCACAGAAAAAAACGGACGCATTGCCGGGCGGGGAAATTCATCGCCGGAAACCGGAATCACCTCGGTTTTTATTTTTTTTATTTTATACAATTCCAAAACCGCCTCATACCAAGTACACGGATCGGAATTAACTACGTGATAAATTCCAAATTCTTTTTTCGCCTCAACAATCTCTTTGGTTTTTCTTGCCAAATCCGGCGCGTAAGTAAAACAACTCGTTTCCTCATCCACCACTTTCACTTCCTTATTCTTTTTTCCTACTTCCAACATCACATCAAAAAAACTTTTTTTTGCGCTTTCTGTCGCTCCAGGTTTGCCGAAAATTTTTGAAGTGCGGATAATATAATATTTTTCTCCTTTTTTTTGCACCGATTTTTCTCCCATCAGTTTTGTCTTGCCATATTTATTCACTGGAGATGGCTCAACTTCTTCATCAAATCCGATTTCCGGGATATAGTCATTATGCAATCCACAAGACGCACAACTGCCTGTGCAACCTGTCGGCTCCGGAATCGGAGGCATTTCTTTTCCGAAAACATAATCACTTGAATAATGCACAAAAATAGCTCCCATTTCTTTGGCAATCTGCGCCAAATATCCTGGCGCTTTTCCATTAATATTTTTCGCCGTTTCATATTCCTTTTCATCTTCCTCGCATTTATCCACTGCATTGTACGCCGTCGCATTAATAATCACATTAGGTTTTACTTCTTTTAATTTCATTTCAATTTGCGTACTGTCCGTTATATCAATATTTTCCCTGTTCCACGCCACAACATTACAATCTTCATCATCACCAAAAACATCCACCAATTCTTGACCCAACATCCCATTAGAACCGATTATTAAAATCTTCTTCATAATTTTATTTCACTCTTAATTCTTAATTCTTAATTCTTAATTCAAATTTCTATATTGCTTTTTATAATATTCCTGATATTCTCCGCTTTTTATATTTTTCCACCACTGCTGATTTTTTTCGTACCACTCCACGGTTTTTCGCAAGCCATCCTCAAAAGAAATCTGTGGCTCCCATCCGAGCTCTTTTTTTGCCTTGGAAAAATCAATTGCGTAGCGCTTGTCATGCCCTTTTCTGTCTGCAACATATTCAATCATTTCTTCACCCTTGCCCGTCAGCTCCAAAATTTTATGCGTAATTTCCAAATTGGTTTTCTCGCTATTTCCGCCCAAACAATAAGTTTCTCCGATCTTTCCTTTTTTCAAAATCATATCCACTCCGCGATTATGATCATCAACATAAATCCAATCCCTGATATTATCACCCTTTCCATAAACGGGAATTTTTTTACCCTCAATCAAATTTGTCGCAAAAAGCGGAATGAGTTTATCAGGAAACTGATACGGACCGTAATTATTGGAACAATTGGAAATAGTTATTGGAAGCCCGTAAGTATGGAAATATGCTCGCACCAAATGATCGGGTGATGCTTTTGACGCGCTGTATGGGCTTCTGGGATCATAGGAAGTATCTTCCCTAAACGCCGCCTCATCTTTCCCTAATGAGCCAAAAACTTCATCTGTGGAAATATGATGAAATCTTTTGTTTCCGTTTTTGCGCGCCGCTTCCAAGAGCGTGTGTGTTCCGATAATATTGGTTCGAATAAAATCTCCGCTATCGGAAATCGAGCGATCCACGTGCGACTCGGCGGCAAAATGAACAACAATGTCCGCGTCTTTCACCAGCTCGCTTACCAATTTTTCATCGCATATATTTCCTCTTACGAATTTGTAATTGGGATTATTTTCCAGCTCTTTCAAATTTTCCAAATTCCCGGCATAAGTCAGCGCGTCCAAATTAACAATTTTATCATCCGGATATTCGCGCGTCCAATAATGGACAAAATTAGACCCAATAAACCCCGCCCCGCCGGTAATCAATAATTTCATAAAAAAGTAATTTTAATTTATTATAATATTCCCAAACATTTCAATAGGCTATTTGAGTGTTGTTTTTATGTTGTTTTTTCTTAAATTTTTTTAAATTCATTTTCTTCTCTACTTTTTTCTCAATTGCTTTAATGTTTTTCAAATACGCTTCTTCGGCCGGAGAAAGGGTTTTAGTTTGAAATTTTCTGTATTCTGCATAGGCTTTTTTCTCAGCTTCAATTTTACTAACTTTTCCGGCGTTTTGTAGTACTTTTCTATCCATTGATGCGATCAGTTTATCAAGCTGGTTAATATAATCCTGCATCATTGTTTCAACTTCATCAAGAGCGCGTAATTCGGCAATATCAAAATAAGCGGACACTACATTATTGAGTCGTTTTATCTCTTTATCATTCAAATAGTTTTTTGCAATAATAATATCCCGCTTTTTTATTCCTCCATCACCAAAAACCATAAGTCCCATAAAAGGCTTGTCTGCATTCGCTCGTTCACTAATTAACTCTGCGGCAGTTTTGCCATTAGCGGCATAATGCAGTTTATTTTGCACCACAGCAAAAAACTTTTGCGATTCTTTACTTCGAGGATCATAATCAATGCTCGTGGCATATAGGTCAAGCACTTGGCGATAAAGTACTTTTTCGCTTGAACGGATATCACGGATGCGATCAAGAAGTTCTTTCCAATAATTTCCTCCTCCATTTTCCTTGAGCCGTTCATCGTCCATTACAAAACCTTTAACAATATATTCCTTCAATTTCTGCGTCGCCCAGATGCGAAACTGTGTGCCGCGTAATGATTTTATACGGTAGCCTACGGAAATAATAACATCTAAATTATAGAAATTGGTATCATACGTTTTACCATCAGAAGCAGTTGTCCGGAATTTCCGGATAACTGAATTTTTCTCTAATTCCCCCTCATTAAACACATTTTTAATATGTTCGTTAATAGTTCGAACATCTTTATCAAAAAGCTCGGCCATCTGCTTCTGTGAAAGCCAAACAGTCTCACCCTGCATACGCACCTCAACGCCAGGCGTCCCATCCACTCCTTTATAAATAATAATTTCACCGGAATCACTATTGCTTTTTATACTATTTTTATCTTGTTTCTTCATATTTTTTATCCCTCGCAAATTCTTTTGACAGCGATACTAGTTTTTTGGTCTTTTATTTTTCCCTTATTTGAGCCACTTTTTCCATTGCCAAAATTAGCAATGGATACAAAATAATCCAAATTTTCTATAAAATCATACTTCTCTATTCGGTCTTTTATCCAGTTTACAAAAAACTTACCGCCTCCAAGCCAGCTGTGCAATTCGCACGCATTGACAAATCTTTTCTTTTCGCCATTAAAATTTTTTTGGATGACTTTAATATTTATCAGATCGTTCATTTTTGGTTTTATTTTTACGGTATTTTTATCCTGCTTTTTCATAATTTTTACTAATTACAAATATTTCTAAATTTTCCCAATTTTCACCAAACCGGAAACCGCAGTTGTTATAATATAAATAATTCCTTTCATTATATTTTTTACAATTTTAATTTTTCATTAGACACTGGCTTTTCATAAACTATATAATAAGCTCTCTTAAACAGCTCGTCATATGTTACAACTTCTATTTAGTGATAATCTATCTTTATTATATCACCGCCTAATATTTCCGCAACTGTGGATAAATTAACTATATGAAAAAATTACATCTGAAAGTCTTTTTCGATATCTTTGAAAAGTTTTTTGTTTTGGTCTTTTTCGGAAATAATCGGATTGGAAATTCCGTATTTTTCCAATTGCCAATCGACGTTAATATCCAAATCATTCCACATCACGCCTCTTTCTGATTCTTTATTATATAAATTCGTACATTTGTAAGAAAAAATTGTATCTTCTTCAAGAGAAACAAAGCCGTGCGCGAATCCCGGCGGAATCCAAAATTGCTTTTTATTTTCTCCGGAAAGTTCCACTGCAACATATTGTCCAAAAGTAGGCGAACCAAATCGGATATCCACCGCCACATCCAAAACTGCTCCAGAAATAACCTGTACCAATTTTCCCTGCGCAAAAGGCGGCGTCTGCCAATGAAGTCCGCGCAAAACTCCCTTGGATGATTTAGATAAATTATCCTGAACAAATTCCAAATCTATTCCCACTTCCTGATATCGTTTTTTATTGAAAGTTTCCACAAAAAAACCGCGCTCGTCCCCGAAAACTTGCGGCTCAACAACCAACAACCCTTCAATTTTTGTTTTAATAATATTCATAATCTTTTTTCTTTCTACCAGTATACCATCAGATTTGGAAAAATAAAAAAGATTATTATCAACTGCAGATATAATTTAGGACTGACGCAACCAGATAACAAAACTCTCAATTTTCCGGAAAAATGTTTTTTTCGTAGCTGTCCGTGTCCCTCGAAAGGACCGGAGAAAAAAATATTTTTCCGGAAAACCATACGGAAATTATCCAAATGCGCAAATCCTACTATTAAAAACAGTTCTTCTTTATTGAAGAACTGTATCTTTATCTATAATTGTATCGAAATTTTTCTTTGTTCCGTCTTTTTGAATAATTTCCACTTTTGCCGGCACATCACTTACTCCGGATTGCCTTTGAATTTCCAGGGCGTAATTTTCGACAGCAATATTTTCCGGCAAATAGTATTTCCACGTTACAGTTTTTTCTGAATTAAGCGGAATATTCACTATCGCGCCAAAATATTGCTTATTAAATTCTTTCCCTTCTTGAATATTTTTATCCGTATTTTCCGCCAAAATAAATTCCGCACCAGTAGGAACATAGACACGCAAATAACTCAGATAATCTTTCGTCATCCAGTCTTTTTGCAATGCCGTATGCTTGTAAGTTATTTTCAAAGTCGCTTCCGGTTTTTGTTTGGAAAAATCAACAGAATAATCCATCTCGCGCTTGATATAATAATCACTTTTATAAGCCCCGAGATTAGCATCCACCATCATCAAATAATCATTACTCCATTCCCGGTCAACATCTCCCGCCCATCCATTTTCTTTTACTGATTTTTGCAAATTCTCATCCTTGAAATATAATTGTATATCTTTGTTTTTCAAATCCTCCATAACAACTCCGAAAAGTTCCAACTCCTGAGAACCTTTCAAATCAGAAACTCTTTTTAAAATTTCCGCTCCCAGCTCATTCATAACATTTTTTCTTTCCCCTGTGGCGATTCCCTGCTCAACATAGCCCTTCTCTACTTGTTGTTCCAGAGCGATTATGGCATTTTCGCTGTCATATATTCCTGGATAACCCTCAATTTGAATTGGACCGGTCACTTTAAGAAAAGACAAAAGCACATTAGCCGTAACTCCGATTACACCGTCAAACTGCTCTTCTCCATTTCCCATATAATAAAATTCTTCGGCTTTTTTGGCGTTAGTTTCAAAATCAGGAGAATAATTGGAGTCGCGCAATTTCCAAGAATTGATGCGCAGTGTTTGCTTCATCGGATATGGAGGCTCGACAGTATCCGGAATTCTGCCATCAAAATTTCCAGTATCATGAATCTGAGAAAGCGTTAATTTGCCATTTTTAAATTTGAACACTCCGAATGATCCGATAAATCCTCCGCCGGGACGCAATTCCAAGTTATTCTGAAACAAAACTAAAAGGGTTTTTTCCTGATCATCATTTTTCAGAAAATAGCTAGACAGTTCATACAAAGCGCTAAATTCATTTTGTCTTTCTCCGGAAAAACGCGACTGATTATCAATTTCATTACCATATCTGGTTTGCCAAAAAGCATACCATGCCGCCAAAAAAACCACGGCCGCCAGCCAAAAAATCACCCAAAATTTTCGCGAATATTTCTTCATAATTATACGATTACAAATCCCCTTTCAAAAGCTGGTTAAGCCTTTTTTTGAAATCTTCGGCAGTCGGTTCAGGAACGATTACATCATCTTCTTCTTTTTTATTTTCCAAAGTATCTGTTAGAGCAATTGGTTGCATTTCTACAATTACCTCGTCCTGGATTTCTGCAGGAAAATTCACATCATCTTCCGACTTGTTGAAAAAAGCTATTGGCAAATTCTCCGGAGGATTATTTCTTCGAAATTTCAATCCCTCTTTGACAGCGAAAAAATTAGTTTCTTTTTCAGCATAACCCTCAATTAATTTCTCCAGCTCTTCCTTTTGATTCTTTTCGCTCTTTTTAATTTCTGGAATTTTTATCACCGGAAATCTCAAGCTTGGCTTATTTGATAATATTTTTTCAATAAATATGAAAAATAACTGAACCAACCAAGACAAGAATGCTCCGATTAACAAGCTTAAAAGAATAACCCAATACCATCCACACAAAACTACTTCAGTTATCGGACCTTCCACGATACGCAAATCGACATCATTTTTTATGTCATAATATCGACTAGCAACCTTAAACAAAGTGTCCGTTGCCTGTTTAGCGATGAAACTTGCTTTTGATTGGCTTCGGTCGGTAATTCTAATTACCAAGGTTGTGCTTTCCGGCTTATGAATCGTTTTGATTTTCTCATTCCACATCTTTTTTCTTTCATCTTTTGAAAGAAGTGTCCAATCATCATTCAAGCTCGGATTATTTTGCAACAATTTTTCATAAAAAAACAAAGTTTCAGACATCCCGGCCAAATTTCCAGCCACCTCACTAGAAGATGCGGCTATTTTTTCATTTTTTGGAATAACCAAAACGGTCATCTCGCTTCGATAAGAAACAGCTTGCATCGTCAAAACGAAGCCCACAGTAAAAGCAAAGATAATCCACAGGAAAATAAAATATCCGTCAATTTTCACATTTGCTTTAATTTTTTTCAAAAATCCTCTCATAAATTCAGCAATAAACTTATTACTTGCTCCCTTAAAATTAGATGTCCTTTTTTTCTCTCAGCTCCCGATACAGTTGATTGGTCTTTTTTGTAATAGATTTCCAACTAAATTCTTTGGAAACTCTTTCTTGGGATCTTTCCTCCATACCTTCAACTTCTTCCGGCTTATTCAAAAGATAAGCCAATTTATCTCTCAAGCTTTCAACGCTTTTGTTGGAAAAAGAAAATCCAGCATCTCCAATTGCCTCAATATTTTCAGCAATATCACTTACTAATGGAGCAGTTCCGCAACCCATCGCTTCCAAAAGCGCAATTGAAAGTCCTTCTGATTCTGAAGGCTGCACAAAAAGATATGCATTGGAAAGTAGCTGTGACAAAGTGTCTCCGGTTTGATTTCCGGTAAAAATTATATTATTCCTGTCTTGACTTATTGTCTTAAGATAGCGAACATAATCATCTGTAAAGGACCCGGAACCAACAATCACTAACTTGAAGTTATTCGGAAGCCTGTTTGTATCTTCCAATTGCTTAAAAGCTTCAATCAGATAATGCACTCCTTTGTGCTTGACCAACCTTCCCATA
>JALNYX010000003.1 GCA_023229615.1 Candidatus Moraniibacteriota bacterium | reverse complement strand
ACGCAACAAATGCTTCGATATTTTATTGATAAAATTCACAAAGATTCTTTTTCGCTTCTTCCTCGTCCGCGTGTTTTGATTGGAATTCCTTCTGGCGTGACTGAGGTGGAGAAGCGGGCGGTGATTGATGCATCTCTCAATGCGGGAGCGCGAGAGGCGTATGTAATTGATGAGCCGATGGCGGCGGCTATCGGAGCGCGTCTGCCGGTAACTACTCCGGCTGGGAATATGATTGTTGACATCGGAGGAGGGACATCGGAGATCGCGGTAATTTCTTTGGGAGGAGTGGTGGTTTCTCGCAGTTTGCGAGTTGCCGGTGATGAAATGAATGAGGATATAATCAGATATTGCCGGGATGAATTCAATTTATTAATCGGGGAAAAGACAGCCGAAGAGGCGAAGATTGCTATTGGTAGCGCGCATCCTCAGCCAAAACCTCTCACAATGATGATTCGAGGGCGGGATTTGGTGAGCGGACTGCCCAAGGAAGTCAAAGCCAATGACGAGCAAATTCGTGAGGCGCTTTCCCGTTCAATTCGAATTATCATCAATAATATCAAAACTATCATTGAAGAAACCCCACCGGAACTTATTTCGGATATTATGCAAAGCGGAATAATCTTGGCAGGCGGAGGAAGTTTGATTCGCGGGCTGGACAAAGCGATTGCCAATCACACTGAAATGCCGGTGCGAATGATGGAGGATCCTTTGACAGCAGTGGTGCGAGGAACAGGAATTGTTTTGGAAGATTTGGATAATTTGAGAGAGGTTTTGATTGACAACCAATATGACGATCGACCATTGAGATAGAAATTTTCTTTATAATAAAAACGCGATATGTTTAAGAGTTTTTCCAGTCGAAAAATATTTCGTGTCATCGCTGTGGCAATTGTTTTTGGTTTCTTGATTTTTTGGAATCCAAATAACTTTTTTGATTTTTTCCGCGGGATTATATTCCGCGTTGCATATCCTTTTCAAAAAGTATTATTTATATCTTCTGATGGAACCAAACAATTGGGAATTTTTCTTTCTTCTATCGGCGATTTGAAAACAGAGAATGCGAAATTGAATGATGAGAATCTGCGTTTGGCGGCGGAAAATGCAATGCTTCGGGATATGAAAAAAGAAAATGATCTTTTGAGAGAGCAAAATGATTTGTTTTTGCGGGATCGTTTTGAGGCGCAGACGGCGCAAGTGATTGGGCGGGATGTTCATGGGGTGGGAAATTGGATTATGATTGACAAGGGTAGTAATGACGGAATTGCCGAGGGAATGCCGGTTGTCGTGTCCGGGAGAAATCTTGTCGGTTACATAAAAAACGCATATGCCGGCACGTCCCAGGTAATGCTTTTGTCAAACCCGGAAAGTTCAATCAACGCGCAGGCAGGTTCAAATGAGGCGAAGGGAATTGTGAAGGGGGAGCATGGATTGGGATTGATTTTGGATGATGTTTTGCAAACGGACAGAATTAATGTTGGCGACGAGGTGACAACTTCCGGAATTGGCGCAGATATGCCAAGAGGATTGTTGATTGGAAAAATAAACGATGTGTATGCTTCTCCGGATCATTTGTTTCAACGCGCAACTGTTTTTCAATTAATCGCACCCATTGATTTGCGGTTTGTTTCCGTGATCAAGAGCGGTCAGTAGGAGATAATGGAGAAATTTTTTTTCAGGTTAGCAGCTATCGCAACGATTGTTTTTTTGCAGGCATATTTTTTCGCTTCTTTTTCGTTCCAAGGGTGTGTCGTGAGTTTCGCTTTGATGGCGGCGGTGGCTTGGACGATTATTTCCGGATTTGAAAAAGCTTGGGTGTATGCAATTTCACTCGGTATTCTTGTTGACCTGCTAGCTTTTGATGCGGTGGGAAAAAATGCGATACTTTTCATTTTTGCAGTATATATTGTGAGTTTTATTTCTCGGCGACTTTTGATTGAGAGTCAGGGGTGGAGTTTTCTGTTGGTATTCTTGCTTATTATTTCGGTGACATTTTTCAATAATTTTTTGGTAATTAATTTTTTTTCCTGGCAGGGAGGAGCGGTGGAATTTTTTAGCGGAGGGATGGCAAGTTTTTTCAAAGGAGTGTTGACTGGATCATTCTGCAATATTATAACTTTCTATTTTCTTTATTGGGCGATAGGTCGGATGGAAAAACGTTTGGCTTTTTATGAAAGCGCAGTGAATATTAAATAGAAAAGATATTTATGATAGATGGAAAATATCAAATAAAAAGAGAATTGATTGACCGCTACGAAGTGGAAGATTCTTTGATGACAGTTACGGAGCAAGAAGCCTCAAGAGTGGAGAATCCTTTTAACAAAAAATTGTTGAATATTTTTTGGTTTTTTTCTTTGGCATCTTTGTTTGTGATGGGCGGAAGAATTTTTTATTTAGGAGTTGTAAAGGGGGAATATTATCGCGAGGTTGCCAAGGAAAACAGCATTCGCTCTGTGAGTATCAAAGCTCCGCGGGGAAAAATATATGATCGTTACGGACAAGTTTTAGTAAACAATATGCCGAGTATGGATGTGGTGGCTGTTCCGGCGGATCTTCCGGCCGATTCAAGCGAGCGGGAAAATATTGCTGAAAAATTGGCAGGTATTCTCGGGATGAACAAGGGGGAGGTTTGGGGGATTTTGGAAAACGTGAAACTTTCGTCGTTGTCCCCGATTTTGGTTAAGGAGAATATATCCCAGGAAGAGGCGCTCACAATTGAAGGAAAAAAAGAAAATTTCCCCGGGTTTAGCGTTGAAAAAAATGCAGTGCGCCGGTATGAGGATGGGTTGATTTTTTCGCATATTCTCGGTTATGAAGGAAAAATTCGTCCGGAAGAATTGAAGGAAAATCCTGATTACGTTCTGACTGATTATATTGGAAAACAGGGAATTGAAAAATCATATGAAAACAAATTGCGCGGAAAAAATGGAATCAAGAGAATTGAAGTGGATTCAATAGGCAGAGCCAAGCGCGAGGTGGGAGTTGTGAGTCCGGAGCCGGGAAGTGATTTGATTTTGAATATTGATGCTCAGTTGCAGAAGAAATTGTTTGATAGTATGAACAATGTCTTGGAGGAAAAGCAATTGAAAACGGCAACGGCCGTGGCGATTAATCCGAATGACGGAGGAATATTGGCGATGGTGAGTATTCCGAGTTTTGACAATAATCTTTTTGCCAGCGGAATTTCTTCGGAGCAATATCAAAATTTAATGAATGATCCTCTTCGTCCAATGTTTGATCGGTCAATTTCCGGTGAATATGCTCCCGGTTCAACTATCAAGCCTTTGCTTGCCAGCGCCGCACTTACAGAGGGAACGATCACTCCTCAAACTCAAGTTGAAAGTCGGGGAGGGATTAGTGTTGGAGGTTATTCTTTTGGCGATTGGAAAGCGCATGGGTTCACGGATGTCAGGCGGGCGATTGCGGTTTCGAGTGATGTTTTTTTCTATAGTGTTGGAGGAGGATATGGAAATGTGAAAGGTTTGGGGATGGAAAAGATGAAGCAGTATTACAATTTGTTCGGGTTTGGAAGTGCAAGTGGAATTGATATTCCGGGAGAGGCGGAGGGGTTTATTCCGGATGAAAAGTGGAAGTTGGATACGTTTGGTGAAAAATGGTATATTGGAAATAGTTATCATGCGTCTATTGGGCAGGGATATATTACGGCAACTCCTTTGCAGATTGCCGCATATATTTCAGCGGTTGCCAATGGCGGTACTTTGTATCAGCCAAGGGTTGTTTCTCAAGCGCGCAATCTTAGGGGGGAAACGGACAATTATCCTCCTCAGGCAATCAGAAAGCAATTGGTCAGTCCGCAGATTTTGAAAGTGGTGCAAGAAGGGATGAGGATGACAGTGACGGAAGGAACGGCGATGAGTTTGAATAGTTTGCCGATTGAAATTGCCGGAAAAACCGGAACGGCGCAATATGGCGGTGAGGGGAAGACGCACGGTTGGTTTGTTTCTTATGCTCCATATGAAAATCCGGAGATTGTTTTGGTGGTGTTGGTTGAGGGGCAGGGGGAGGAGAGTTATAATGCGGTTCCGATTGTGCAGGATGTGTACCAGTGGTATTGGGAAAATAGGATGAATAAATAATCAATTTAAGAATATAAAAAAAATGGAAACTGCGAAAAAGAAACGAAAAAAAATCAAAGTGTTTATTACGGGAGGAGCTGGATTTATTGGAAGCGCGTTGGCAAAGTCTTTGATGGACAGGGGGGATAATGTGGTTTTGATTGATAATTTCAATGATTATTATGATGTGAATTTGAAAAAAGACCGTGTGAAAAAATTGCTCAAAGGTTATGATTTCAAATTGTACAAGGCGGATATTCGGGATGCGAAAGCGTTGGAGAGAATTTTCAAGAAGGAAAAAATTGACAAGGTTATTCATTTGGCGGCGATGGCGGGAGTGCGCAGTTCTTTACTTGATCCAATGTTATATGAAGAAGTGAATATTCGCGGAACGATGAATCTTTTGGAGGCAAGTGTGAAGCATAAGATTAAAAATTTTGTTTTCGCGTCTTCATCTTCTGTTTATGGAAACAATACCAAGCAACCATTCTCCGAAACTGATAGTGTAGATACTCCGATTTCTCCTTATGCGGCAACCAAGAAGGCCACAGAACTTTTGGCGCACGTATATAATCATATTTATGGTTTGAATGTGACTGCTTTGCGTTATTTCACGGTGTACGGACCGTGGGGGCGGCCGGATATGGCGCTTTTCAAGTTTACAAAAAATATGTTTGAAGGCAAGGCGATTGATGTGTATAATCGGGGAAAGATGAGTCGCAATTTTACTTATATTGATGATATTGTTTCTGGAACAATTGCGGTTATGGATAATTGTAGTGGTTATGATGTGATGAATATTGGAGGGGATAGGGAGGATACTTTGATGCGATATATTGAGGTGTTGGAAGAAAATGTGGGAAAGAAATCCAAGAAAAACTTGATGCCGATGCAACCGGGAGATGTTCCGACGACTGTGGCAGATATTAGCAAGTTGCGAAAGCTCGGCTGGGAACCAACCACCAGGATTGAAGAAGGAATCAAAAATTTTGTGGATTGGTACAAAGAATATTACAAGATAAAATAAAAAATAAATAATGTTGCAATTCAGATTAGAATGTAGGGATGCCGATTTGACATTTTTGGTTTTTTCTTGTAATCTGAAAAAAGTAAAAAATAATAAGTGGCTGTGATCCATGCGAGAAATTCTTGTATCCTTTTCTGAAATAATTGGTTGCTGATGAAACATGATGAGCCGAATGGCAAAACCGACTTAGACCAAAGAAGCTTGCGGGCTTTCTTGGTTTGGTTCGGTTTTTTTCGTTTTTAATTTAGCGGTTTTAATATTTTTAGCAAAGAAAAAATGAATTGGCAGGATATTAAGATAAAATTTTCTTCACAAGGCGCATTCGCGAAAAACAGCGCTGTTTTGTTTGCGGGCGGTTTGATGGTAAATGTGTTCAATTACGTTTTTCACTTGATAATCGGACGACAGGTGAGCGCCGAGGTATATGGTGAAGCGGAGTCTTTGATTTCTCTCATTGCGATTATTTCTGTTCCGGCCGCCACGCTCACGATGGTGGCAACCAAATATGCCGCCTCTTGCAAAGCGGAAGACAATGCCGGCGGTAGCGGAGAAATTCTCGGATATCTCAACAAAAAAGTTTTCAAATACGGATTTCCCATTTTTCTTTTGGCAGTAATTGCAACGCCTTTTATCGGAAAATTTTTGAATGTGAACAGCAGTTTCGCTCTTATTTTGATTTGGATCTCAATGTATGTTTCATTTTTCAATGCCGTCAATAGCGGTCTTTTGAGTGGCTGGCAAAAATTCACGCAGACGAGTTTGGCGAGTGTGATTTCGACCGGAGTCAAATTTGTTTTTGGTGTTGCGTTGGTGGGTTTTGGATTTGCTTTGAATGGAATTGTCGGCAGTTTGGTGTTGGCGACTTTGTCCGGATATGTGGCAACTTTGATGTTTCTCAAATCGAGCGTGATGAAAAAATCTTCCCAAGAAATTCAATGCGAAAAATCAGTTGATTTGAAAGCGCTCAAGCATTATGTGATGCCGGTTTTTGCCGGTAGCCTGGCGGTGAATATTCTCGGTTATGCGGATATGGTACTGGCAAAACATAGTTTGGATGCGTCCGTTGCCGGGCAATATGGCGCGTTGACGGTGGCTTCCAAGATAATATTTTTTGCCACCGGAGTGATGGCGAGTGTGCTTTTTTCGATGTCGTCTGAAAACAGTCACAAGGGCGCGTCCTCCCGCCACATTTTTCAGACTGCGTTGGCGTTGGTTGTCTTGGCTTCTTCTTTTGTCACGGCTGTTTATTTTTTCTATCCCGGCGTTATTTTGAATATTCTTTTCGGCGGAAAATATCAAGAAACAGCGCCTCTTCTCGGTTGGTTTGCGGTTGTGGTGGCTTTGTTTTCCGTTTCCAATATTATTTACCAATATTTGCTTTCCCTGCATAAAACAAAAATATCCTATGTGTTCTTGGTAATCGCACTTGTCGCGCTGGCATCGTTCATATTTTTCGGTAAGAGCATAATTTCAATGTTGGTGATCAATATCGTCGCCCAAGCTGTTGCCATTCTCGCTGGAATATATTTTTTAATAATTCAGACACAGAGTCGAAAGTCTTAATGACTCTATAAAACATATGAAACTGATTTCTATTATTATCCCAACTTACAATGAGGAAAAAAACGTTCCGCTGGTGTATGCTGAGTTGAAAAAGATTTTTCAGAAGCTTTCTGACAGATATGCTTTTGAGATTATTTTCATAAACGACGGAAGTGTGGATGATACTGCTGGTGAGATTGAAAAGTTGGCGAGTGTCGACCCGGTGGTCAAGTTCATTGATTTTTCTCGCAATTTTGGCAAGGAAATGGCGACGACGGCAGGAATCAACAATTGCAATGGTGACGCGTGTATTATGGTGGATGCTGATTTGCAACATCCGATTGAACTTTTTCCGGAATTTATAGCAAGATGGGAGAATGGGGCGGAAGTGGTTATTGGGGTGCGCAAAGCGAGCAAGAGCGATTCGATGTGCAAGAAATTGGGCGGAAGGATTTTTTATAAAATTATCAAGTTGATTTCTGATGTGCCGGTTATTCCTCAGGCAACGGATTATCGTTTGTTGGATAGGATTGTGATTGATGCTTTCAATGATTTGCCGGAACACAATCGGATGACGCGGGGGTTGATTGATTGGTTGGGATTCAAGCGGGAGGTGTTGTTGTTTGAGGCGAATGAGCGGGTGGAGGGAGAGGCGAGTTATAGTACTTTCAAGTTATGCCAGTTGGCTTTTACGAGTATTATTTCTTTGAGTATGTTGCCACTGCGAATTGCCGGATATATGGGAATTTTTATTGTTTTTGCGGCAGGCACATTGGGAGTGATAATGTTTGTCGACCGGTATATTGTTGATTGGGGGATGAATTTTTCCGGTACGGCGATTTTGGCAAACATAACGTTGTTTCTTATCGGAGGAGTGTTGATATCTATCGGTTTGCTGGCTTTTTACATCGGTCATATTCACAGCGAAGCAATCAACCGTCCGATATATATAGTTAGGAATAAAAAGTAATATAATTTACTATGAAATTAAAAGAATCTGAAAAAATTGAATTAAAAACTTCATTTTCTGAATGGAAAGAGGCGATCGTTGCTCTTTGCGCCTTTGCCAATAGAAAAGGCGGAAAGGTTGTTATCGGTATGAAAGATGATGGCGTGGCTAGTGAAATTCAGCTCGGAAAAAGCACTATTGAAGATTTCGCCAATAAAATAAAAAATCATACTGATCCAATTCTGTACCCATCCATAAATGTTAAAACTTTCGGCTTGGGTGAAATCGTGGAGATTGAAGTCTCGGAATCTGACAATAAGCCCGTGTTTGCTTTTGATAGGGCATATATGAGAGTCGGAAAAACCAACCAAAAAATGTCTCAAACGGAAGTGAGGGAGTTAATAAAAAGATATGCCTTATCGGATTTCGACAAAATGTATTTGGAAAAAGATTCTAAAAAAGTCGAATTTGATGATAGACTTATTGAGAGGGTAAACAAAGAATATTACAAGCTTAAGGTCGTTTCCTCAATTGATTTTTTGAAAAAGATTGGGTTGATAGTAAAAAATAAAATTACCAATGCTGGCTATCTTTGTTTTGTAAAAAACAATACTGAGATGCACAATGTCATTGTGAAGGCGGCAAGGTTTAAAGGGGAAAGTGTTGCCAAATTTTTGGACGAAAAAGAATTTGACGGAAACATTATTCGCGCCGTTGACGAAACGATGGATTTCATCAAGCGACACATCAATACGGAATTTGTCATGACTGGAAAGCCAAAAAGAGATGAAGTTTGGGATTATCCACTCTTAGCTCTGCGCGAAGCAGTCATTAATGCGCTTATTCATCGGGACTATAATGATCCGGGGAATATTCAAATTAGAATTTTTGATAATTCTCTTGAAATTTGGAGTCCAGGGCTTTTACCTAAAGAGATTAATATAAAAAGTATTCTCACTGAAAACAGATCTATCCCGAGAAACAAAAAGTTGGTGGAAATTTTTCATCAAATTGAATTGGTAGAAAATTGGGGAGCAGGCTTCCAACGGATAATTGAAGAGTGTGAAAAGAATGGCAATGAGATGCCTGATTTTTCTGAAAGATCAGGGGCTTTTGTGATTGTTTTTTGGAAACGCAGGAAAAATGTCCCTGAAAATGTCCCTGAAAATGTCCCTGAAAATGTCCCTGAAAATGTCCCTGAAAGGGCTGATCTGATTATGCGTTTAGTAGAAAGCAAAAATGATATTGCTATTTCTGAAATTGCGAAAGAGTTGCAGGTAAATGAAAAAACCATCAAGAGAGATATTGCAAGGTTGAAAGAGAAAGGACTCATCAAAAGAATCGGTCCAGACAAAGGCGGGCATTGGGAGATCGTGAACCACAGATAAAGTCAGAACCACTGATTCTCACTGATTTACACATAAGTACACATGATTTTTATGGATAATTATATAGATGAAAAATATTATAAGTCAGATGTGACGGGAAAGATTATCAAATGCGCGCAGAAGGTGCATCGTACCCTGGGCAATGGTTTTCAGGAGGTTATCTATCAAAGATCATTGGCGATTGAATTTGAAAAAGAGGGATTGAAGTTTGAACGTGAAAAAGAAATGGATATTTTCTACGAAGAACAATTGGTCGGCACTAGAAGAGTTGATTTTTTGGTTGACAGAGATGTTATGGTTGAGTTGAAGGCGATAACAAAACTAGAAGATGTGAACATCGCTCAGCTAATAAACTACATCGAAGCCTATAAGGTTAAGCTGGGTTTGCTGATAAATTTTGGTGCTAGAAGTTTAGAAGTTAAGAGATATGTAAAATAACGAAACTCTAATCACGTGCAATCAATAAAATCACGTGAGAATCAGTGGTTCAGACATTTATGAAAATTTTGTGGTTCACATGGAAAGATTTGAAAAACCCTTTGGCTGGCGGGGCGGAAGTGGTGAATGAGGAGTTGGCGAAACGCTTGGTGGCGGATGGTCATACGCTTACTTTTTTGGTGGGTAGTTTTGTCGGGTGCAAGGAGGTGGAAATGGTGGATGGTTATAAAATAATCCGTATGGGAAATCGCTACACGGTATATTTATGGGCGATGATATATTATTTGAAAAATTTGAGAGGGCAAGCGGATTTGGTAATTGATGAAATCAATACAGCTCCTTTTTTTGCCAGATTTTATGTTAAAGAAAGGAATATTATTTTTATTCATCAGTTGTGCCGGGAGATTTGGTTTTATCAGTTGTTTTTTCCGTTTAGTTTGATGGGATATTTATTGGAGCCTGTGTATTTGTGGTTACTGAGTTCCGGATTCCAACTTTCGACTTTATGGACTTTCAAGACTTTTGACTCACCGCAGGTGATTACGGTTTCGGAAAGTACGAAAAAGGATTTGTTGAAATACGGATTTAAAAAAGAGAATATTCATATTATCAGTGAGGGAACTATTATTGCGCCGATAGATGAGTTGGAATTTGAAAGTCAAAAGTCCGCGAAGTATGAAATGCCGACTGTTCTTTCTCTGGGTGCGGTGCGGGCGATGAAGCGGACGGATCAAATCGTGAGGGCTTTTGAAATCGCCAAGGGAAAGATCAAGGATTTGAGGTTGTTGGTTTCCGGCGATGCTAGTGATAGTTTTGGAAAAAAGGTGCTGGCAATGATAGAAAAATCTGAATTCAAAGATTCTATCAGTGTGCTGGGTAGGACTTCTGATGAGGAGCGGGAGGAGTTGATGCGAAAATCGCATTTGATTTGTGCGACTTCGATAAAGGAGGGTTGGGGGTTGGTGGTGACGGAAGCCAATAGTCAGGGTACTCCGGCAGTGGTATATGATGTGGATGGTTTGCGTGATAGTGTGCGGGATGGGGAAACGGGTTTGATATGTCGGGAAAATACTCCGGAAAATTTAGCAGAAAATATCGTGAAGTTGCTTTCTGATGGAGATGAATATGAAAAAAATAGAAGAGCCGCTCATGCTTGGAGTAAGGATGTTAATTTTGATAAAAGTTATGAAGATTTCAAGAAAGTTATCGAGTCCGTAAAGTTATCGAGTCCGTAAAGTCGACATTACGACATTATAGACTTTCGACTATATTCCGACTTTTGACTTTATAGACATTAAGACATTATAGACTATTCATTATTATGGAAAAAGATTTAGTTTCAATTATCATTCCTACTCGTGATCGTTCAGAACTTTTGCGTCGATGTTTGGATTGTTTGAAAAAGCAAACTTATCCAAATATTGAAATTATTGTGGTTGATGGAAATAGCAAATTGGATGATGTTCAAATTGCAAAGGAATATACGGACAAGGTTTTTGTTTTTGATAAAATTGGAGATCATCGTTGCGCGCAAAGAAATTTGGGAGTGAAAAATGCCAGTGGGAAATATGTTTTGGTGATTGATTCTGATATGGAGCTGACTCCGAAGGTTATTGAGGGTTGTGTGGAAAGAATGGAAAAGGATGAAGAAGTGAGGGCGGTGATTATTCCAGAGCGTTCGATCGGAGAAGGTTTTTGGGCAAAGTGCAAATCATTGGAGAAGAGTTTCTATGTGGGGATTGATTGGATGGAGGCGGCGAGATTTTTCTATCGGGATGACTTTTTGCGGGTTGGAGGCTATAATGAAAAGATGACGAGCGGGGAGGATTGGGATTTGTCGCAGAGGATTGGGGAATTGGGAAAGATTGTGAGGACGGATGAATTTTTGGATCATAATGAGGGGAGGATTGATTTGTGGAAAACGGTGAAGAAAAAATATTATTATGCCGGAGAGTTTGCGAAATATGCAAAAAATTCCAAGCATAGGGAAAATGTTGGTCATCAGACGGGAATCGTTTCACGTTATAAATTATTTTTAAGTAATCCAAAAAAACTGTTTCGCCATCCGCTTGTGGGTCTTGGTATGTTGTTTATGAAGACTTGTGAGTTTGGGTTTGGAGGAGTTGGGTATTTGATAAATATATCGAAGTATGAAAAATAGAGAATTGAAGATTTTTATCTTAAATCATGCAAACAAAAAGAGTGGATCGGTTAACTATCTTGAGGCATATTTGCTTCGTAAAGGATACTTTGTTAGCAGGCTTTCGCATCCTCTGGATAAATATGAAAATGAATCAACATTTTTTTATGAAAATTTAAAGGAAATTACGAGAATACAAAGGAGGAAGATGAGTATTTATAATTTTATAAAAGATATTTATATTTCCTTAAAATATTTGAAAAAAACTAAGTTCGATGTTTTTATTGGAGCTAATAATTTCGATACTCTTAGCGGAATTTTAGTAAAATATATATTAAGAAAAAGAGTAAAGAAAATCATATTTTTTGCATCTGATTATTCTGAGGATAGATTTCATAAAAATTGGGCATTGAATCAGGTATATTATTTAATAGAAATAGTAGCTTTGAAATATAGTGATATTGTAATTTCAAATACAAAGCGTGCAGAGCGGGCTAGGATCAAACTTGGATTAAAAAAGGAGAAGAGTATGGTTATTCCAAATGGTATATTTATTGATGAGCCAGAATTTATTAAAAAAGATATTAAAAAAGATAAATTTATTTATGTTGGTAGTGTTACTAAGGAGCATGGATTATTTGATTTGCTTAATGTTTTACATTCTGAAATCAAAAAACTTGTTATTATAGGCCAAGGTGATGATTGGGAGCGAGTGCTGGATTTGTGTAAAGATAAAAATATCAATGTTGAAACTCATTATCAAAAGTCCCATGAATTTGTGCTAGAATATTTAAAAAAATTCGATGGAATCGGGCTAGCTCCTTATAATCTTCAATCAAAATGGACTTATTATTGTTCTCCATCAAAGGTGGGTGAATATGTTGCTTGTGGAATTCCTGTTTTTATGTCAAATGTACCAGAGATAGCTAAGTTTATTAAAGATAATTCATTGGGCATTGTTTTTGATAAAATGGAAATTAGTGTATTAAAGATGAAAATTAAAAACTTTCGCACAGATAATTTTTATTTTAAAGCAAGAGATTTTTATTTAAAATTTAACAGGGATTATTTATATGAAAAAGTTATATAGAAAGAAAAAAATTGCATTATTCAAGTTAACAGGGTTCGGTTATCGTGGTGGTCTAGAAAAATTTTTTCTAGAGTTTGCTCTATTCGTTAAAAAACATGAATTAGCACATGTCGACATCATAACAATGGATGAAAATTTTTCTAGAAAATTTAGTAATCTTTTAAATTTTTATTATTTGAGAAAAAAAAATAAAGTCAGTAATTATTTTAATAATGAAGAAATAGAAAAAAAATTAAATGGAATTTTATACAGAAGGGCAACGTCTTTTATTAATTTAAGGGAAATATTAAAGGAGTATGATGTGATTTATACAAAAAATGAAATAGTAGAAGCATTCTTTTTAAAATTTTTTATTGGATATAAAAATATCCCACCTATAACATTTGGATGCCATACCCAGCTACATTTTAAAAGTTGCATATCAATGCATGAAAAAATACATAATTTTTTATATGGAAAGTTTTTTTATAAATTTTTAACTAAAGGAGTCAGGCAGTTTCATGTATTGAATACTTATGACAAGGAAATTTTATGTAAATACGGATTTTCGGATAATGTTTTTCTTATACCAAATTCATTCCAGCATGATATTTTTTTAAAAAATTTACAAACATATAAATTTGGGATGCAATCTGTGGATGATTTTTATCATATAGCTTGGATTGGTAGACTGTCTAAAGACAAGGGCGTTCTTTATCTAAAGGAAATTATTGAAAAATGCAATAAGGATATTGAAAATAAAATTATGTGGCACATTATCGGGGAGGGTCCTGATAAATGTATTTTTGATAAAATGTCAAACGAGGGGATAAATATCACAATTCACGGATATGTTAATAATGAATATATTCCTTCGTTGTTGTCGCAATGTAATTTGTTGGTATTAACAAGTAAAAATGAAACTTTTGGTTATACGATTTTAGAGGCATTGTCTGTAAATGTACCAGTTATTGCTTTTCCTGCCCCGGGGCCAAAGGATGTTATAGCAGATAATTATTGGGGGTTTCTTCCTGAAACTATTGATGAGTTTGTTAAGTCAATAAAGAATTTAGTTATTAACGGATTTGTGATAAGATCTGATGCTAGTTTAATTTTTGAACGATTTAAATCTTCAAATATATATCCAAAATTAGCAAAAAGAATTGTTGGAAAATAATTTAGATGAATTATCTTTTTAAAAAAGCAAAAGAGAAATGGCCAATTATAATTTTATGCATGGTCACTATGTTAATTTATCATAGATGGCTATTTAGTGATGCCATTATAACTCATGGTGATTGGACTTATTTTTTCAATGAGACTTTGTATTCACTAAGGATAAACTATTTTTCGCTATGGTTATCTGATCAAAATTTTGGTAGGCATCTTTCTGATGTCGGGCAAGCTCCAACGTATGCATTATCTGGTGTTTTAGCATTAAATAATTTTTTAAGATGGGAGATAATCGAAAGAATACAATATTTTTTCCCAATCGTTATATTTACACCACTCTCGGCATATTTTTTAAACAGATATATATTTAAAAATGTATTAGCTGCTTGCATTGGTGCTGGT
Source organism: Candidatus Moraniibacteriota bacterium (assembly GCA_023229615.1). Classification (GTDB taxonomy): domain Bacteria; phylum Patescibacteriota; class Minisyncoccia; order Moranbacterales; family UBA9337; genus UBA12151. The sequence goes on along the minus strand of JALNYX010000003.1, from coordinate 35,557 downwards.
GTATATTCTTTTAATAGCTACATACTCACACTTCAAACAGGACACATAACATTAGCAACTGCATTTGCATTAGCACCATTTGCAATATTATTTTTTATAAAAGCGTTAAACGAAAAGAAAATTTTATTTTGTATTGTATCTGCCTTAACCTTATTTGGTTTGAGTTCTTATGAACCTAGGGTTGCCTTAATTGTCTCAGTGGTACTAGCTATCTATACAATTTTTAAATTATTTGAAAATTTTGATTTTTCAATAATTATTTATTCAATAGTTTCTTTTTCGGTATTTCTTTTTTTGAGTATTTACTGGATACTGGGCATGATTATGAGCGGTGGTGGTCAAGAAAATGCCATACTTAGCAGAGAATTATGGGGGAGTAGTTTTTATAATCTTACAAGGTCTATTGCGTTATTTCATCCTTGGTGGACAGGAGGTAAAATTGCAGTTTTTGAAACACAACATATCCCAATTTATTTTTTCTTGGTTCCTGTAATATCTTTTTGTGGTTTAATTTTGGGGAAAAAAAATCGTCTTGTTCTTTTTTTCTCCATCATATCAATTTTTGGGATTTTATTATCTAAACAAGCTGTAAGCCCTTTTCCAGAGCTGTATAAATGGCTATTTACCCATATTCCAGGATTTCAAGTTTTTAGAGAGGCAAGTAAGTTTTATTTTCTTATAGCCATTGGCTACTCAGTTTTAATTAGTAGTTTTGTTTATTATGTAACATTGAATAAAAATAAAGTTATAAAGAATGTCGGAATTATATTAACTATTATAGTGGTATTTATATTTTTAGGAAACACAAGGTCATTTTTTTCTGGAGGTGTTGAAACATTGTTTGTTCCAAGGCAAATACCAGATGATTATAAAATCTACAATGAATTTATAAACTCTCAGTCATATTTTTTTCGAACATATTGGGTTCCGCATACAAGTAAATGGGCCACATATACAGACAAACACCCACGATTAGTTGGTGTTAATATAGCTGACAAAATGTGGAAAAATTTTGTTGATGGTGATATTCATCCGAGAGATAGATTTTTAAAAATCATTGATCCATTTAATAAATATTTTTCAGATCATCTTTTGGATGCAGGGTCTATTAAGTATATCGTAGTGCCGTTGAGCGATTATAGTAATGATGATAATTTTTTTATAGATTATGGAGGTAGGGAAAATCCTAATATCCGTCAATGGTATATTGATAATCTTGACAAATTATCATATTTAAAGCGAATTGATATTGGAACCACGGAATTGGTTGTGTATGAGAATAGTAATTATAAAAATTATTTTAGGTCATTTTTAGATTTGACACAATATGATTCATATTTAAATATTAATAAAAAATTTGAATTTGTTTTAGATACCATTAGCGATAAAGAAGATTTTATTGTTTCCGAAAAAAAATTTGAATTTCCAACACAAAAAATAACTAGATTATTTGAATTTCTAACACCAGAAGAAATACAAAATAAAGAAATTGTTCTTAGGGATATTCCAACAAATGGAAAAACTTATTTATATTCTAATAATATAACAGCAGAAATAGAGATACTGCAATCTCAAATTAAAATTTTAGAAAAAGATGATGATATTATTAGGGATTATTACAGTGCTATTGATGTTTTATCAGGTAGTTCATTGGGAATTACATACAAACATGATAATTTTAGTTATAAAAATGATATTTTAAATTTTTCTTTTGAAGATGGAATGTGGCAGAAAGCAGTGAGTGATTGCAATGCTTACGATGACAATCCCTTAATTTCAATGAAATTATCAAGCGATAGGACGGATGGTCTAAATTCTTTAGAATTATCCTCGATTCGTCATAATGCGTGTACTTCTACGGGAAAAATTTATTTAAAAAGTAACGCTTCATATTTATTATCTTTTGATTATAAGAGTGATGATGGAAAAATCGCAGCATTTTACTTGGGTTTTGGTAAGAATAACTACATCAGTAAACGACTTCCAATAACAAATAATGAGTGGCATCATTTTTCTAAAATCATCTCAATTCCAAATGGTGTGGAAGAAGCATCACTTGCAGTTTATTCTTTCAGTCAAGATGAAAAGACCAATATTAGGACACTTTACGATAATTTTCATTTAATTGAGCTTCCTGACATTCAAAATCATTACTATCTCGTGAGTGATCCTCAGACTAATTTTGTCGATCCTAAGGAAGTAACATTTGATTTATTGAATCCTACCAAAAAATTAGTTCATATCAAGGGGGCGACTACGCCGTTTTATTTGGCGATGAGTGAGAGTTTTCATCCGCAGTGGCAGGCACAACTTACTAATAATAAGATTGGCATCGTTGACTCAAATGCTTTTAACTTTCGACTTTCGACTTTATACTCGCGATTTATCGCGTCGTGGATTCCTTGGGTAAAGCCTGATCGGATTTCGGATGACAAGCATTTTGAATTGAATGGATTTTTGAATGGCTGGTTTGTTGAACCGGAACAATTGTGTGAGTCAAAAGTCAAAAGTCAAAAGTCGGAAAGTGATGAATTGAATAGTGCCTGCAAGCTGAATGCTGATGGAAGTTATGACATCGAAATGACCATAGAATTCTTCCCCCAAAGATGGTTCTATTTGGGATTGTTAATTTCCGGCACAACTCTCGCAGGTTGTCTTGGCTATTTGGGTTATGACTTTGTAAAACGAAGAAAGCGCAGGGCGGGAGAACGGGAGCGAGAGCGGGTGGGTGATATGGAATAGGAACAGAAACAGAAACAGAAGTAGAAATAAAAAAAAGTTTTTTTGCTTCTCGAAAGGGTTGGTGATAAAATTAAAATAGAAGTCTTCACAAAAACTTCTATTTGTGTCATCTCCCGTCGACCGTATCTAAATGACACATTCTCAATTCAACAAACACAATCCCTATTTTTTGTGTCATAATTCCACGGCCGTATCTAAATGACACATTCTCAATTCAACAAACACTATCTCTATCTTTTGTGTCATCTCCCGTCGGCCGTATCTAAATGACACATTTTGTAATCCAACAGTATAGTATGTAATCCCTGTTTTTTGTGTCATCCTACGTCGGCCGTATCTAAATGACACAACAAGCCTATTTTAATCCAACAAACACAATCTCTATCTTTTGTGTCATCCTACGTCGACCGTATCTAAATGACACAACAAGCCTATTTTAATCCAACAAACACAATCCCTGTATTTTATCAACACTCAATCCTGGCCCATCTATAATTTGTGTCATCCTACGTCGGCCGTATCTAAATGACACAACAAGCCTATTTTAATCCAACAAACACAATCCCTATAATTTGTGTCATCCTACGTCGGCCGTATCTAAATGACACATTCAACATTTGTGTCATCTACCGTCGGCCGTATCTAAATGACACATTCTCAATTTAACAAACACAATCCCTGTATTTTATCAACACTCAATCCCGGCCCATCTATAATTTGTGTCATCCTACGTCGGCCGTATCTAAATGACACATTTTTTAATTCAACAATAATCTGACTCCACCGAATAAAACACGAAATATTTGACGCTAAAACATCCAGTGGTATAATATCAGTGTAATCAAAATTGAATACAAAAAAATGAAAAAGCACTCAAAAAAACAGCAAATTACCATTTATCAATCTTTTGGCGATAAACAAAAAATCCACGTTAGAATTGAAGATGAGAATGTTTGGTTGACGCAAAAATTAATCGCCGAACTATTTAATGTTAATGTTCGCACAGTCAATGAGCATCTGGTTAATATTTATTTAGAGCAAGAATTGGATGAAAATTCAACTATCCGGAATTTCCGGATAGTTCAAAAGGAATCTTCAAGGGAAGTTGCTCGTGATATAAAACACTATAATCTAGATGCAATTTTAACTGAGACACAACATTATTTGGCTGTCTAAGTTATCTCGGATACGACCTCATTAACCGCCGCACCCGCCTTCGCCAAAGGCTTCGGCAGGGCGAGGAAAAGCGGAAGATAGAAACAACATAGCAACCCCACAATCAAACTACCCATCATCTCTATTTGTGTCATCTTACGTCGACCGTATCTAAATGACACATTCAACCCAACAAACACAATCCCTATCTTTTGTGTCATCTACCGTCGGCCGTGGAATTATGATACATTATCGATAAGCGCAAATTCAGAATGGTACAATAAAAATCCTGCCACTATGGCAGGATTTTTTGAAAGGGAGATAATGCGGCGCGCGCTTGTTTATTTGCAAGAGTTGGTTTGCAGATCGCCGAATTTGCGATCGTATTCTTTCAAAAGGTCTTTTTGATCTTGGGACGAAAGTCTGGCAGCTTTTTTTATGAGCTGCTCTTTTTCAACTTGGGACAAATCGAAAAAATTGACCTCTTTTTTTGGAGATTTTTTATTATGAGAAAATTTTGAAATTATTTTTTTCAGCATAGGATTGTATTTAGAGATTCCTTATTATATGCGATTATTGCAAAATCGTCAATATTCGAGCTAATATTAGATTTGATTTCTTCGTCTTCATTCTTGTCATTTTTTATGATCAGGTTGAGCTCTATTTTTTCGCCAAACTCCTCCTTGATCAACTGTACGTTTTCTTTCGCCTTAAAAAATGCTTCGATAAAGGCTTCTTTTGGAACATAGCGACCCTCAAGCTTCTCGCGCTTCCGGGTGAAATCCCAAGCGACGACAGGATCTTGGTATATATAAAATACGCTAATCTGCCTTTTTTTATTCAGACAATTCATTATATTTTTGCGTGCCACCCCGTAATGTGCAAACGTGCCATCCATGATTAAATTTTGGTTGTGTTTTAGGGCGTAGTAATTTAAATTATCCACCGCAATTGAAGCCGCTCCCTGTACGATGTCAGAGTTTTTGCCTGTATATTGAGGAATGAATTCTTTTATCTCGTCGGCGTCTATTCTTACGATGGGCGTAGGCATCATTGATTCTATGAGCCTTTTTGAGAATTCAGTTTTTCCCGCGCCAGGAGAACCAGCCATAAAAAACGAAAATGGCTTTTCTGATGGAGGAAATTTTTCAAGGTCGGCAAATTTATCTATGAGGTCGCGTTTTTTCTTTTTGATGAAAGCTTTAGCATCCTCAGCTATTTTGGTGTTTTCAGCTTGTTTCATGCTTGCATTTTAGCATTTTTTTATTAAGATGACAATTTGTATTAACCCCCTCCCATTAACACTTCCTCGGAAAATGTGTCATCTCCCGTCGACCGTATCTAAATGACACATCTTTTAATCCAACAATAATCTGACTCCACCGAATAAAACACGAAATATTTGACGCAAAAACATCCAGTGGTATAATATCAGTGTAATCAAAATTGAAAACAAAAAATTTAAAGGGGAGTGTGTTAGAGAGCGGTAATCCTTATGTTAGTAGGTAACTATTCTGACATGGATTTAGTGTAATAAAGAAGTAATTAAAACAAATTGATATTCATGTATTGTTTGTATATAATTAAGGCATAGTTGTAAACATTTTTAAATATATGGCAATAAAAAAAATACCTGACAATCAAATCGCATTTTATCAATCATCCGAAGGTTCGGTGAATATTGAGGTGCTTTACGCAGAAGAAAATATTTGGCTTACGCAAAAGAAAATGGCCGAGCTTTTTGATTGCACAAGTGATAACATATCACTTCATTTGAAAAATATCTACAAAGAAAATGAGCTTGATAAAAATTCAACTACCGAGGAATTCTCGGCAGTTCAAAAAGAAGGAAAACGAGAAATTTCCAGAAAACTTGCTTTTTATAGCCTTGAAGTGATTATCGCTGTCGGCTATCGCGTAAATTCCGAGCGAGGTACGGAATTTCGCCAATGGGCAACCGGAGTTTTAAAAAATTATATTCACAAAGGTTATGCGTTGGATTCTAACCGAATGAAATATGGGTCTCGTTTTAGCGCCAGATATTTTGATGATCTTTATGAGGAAATTAGGGATATTCGCACCAGCGAGCGCAGAATTTATCAAAAAATCACTGATATTTATGTAACCGCTATTGATTATTCTCCAAAAGCGCGTGAGAGTAAAGAATTTTTTGCTACCGTACAGAATAAGCTTCATTTTGCTATCACTGGCAAAACTGCAGCAGAAATCATTTCAGATCGGGCTAATAGTGAAAAAGAAAAAATGGGATTAACTTCATGGCAGAGATCGCCGAATGGAAAAATCATGCCGAGTGATACAATCATCGCTAAAAATTATTTGGATAAAAAAGAATTGATGCATTTAAACCGCATCGGTAATATGTATTTGGATTATGCTGAAATGCAAGCGGCACGTGGTCGAGCCATGTTTATGAAGGATTGGGTTCAGAAACTTAATGCATTTCTCAAATTCAGTGAATATGAAATTTTGATGAACGCCGGGAAAATTAGTCATGATGTTGCAAAAGCGCTTGCGTTGGGAGAGTATGAAAAATTTAGGATTGAGCAAGATAAAAATTATATTTCTGATTTTGATCGGGAAGTGAAAAAATATTTGGAAGGAAGAAAAAATAAAAGAAAAAGTTGAAAAGTGTATAAAGTAGAAAGTTATAGAGTTGAAAGTACGGGCTGTATTTTGAATGATGACGGTAGTTATGACATTGAAGAAATGACCATCGAATTCTTCCCCCAAAGATGGTTCTATTTAGGCTTGCTAATAAGTGGAACAACATTGTTTGGCTGTCTTGGGTATTTGGGTTATGCCATGTTAAATAAAAGAAAAATTAAACAGGGTAAAATTTTGTGAAAAGAAGGAAGGCAAGGAAATTAGCAAGGGCAGTGGAGGATGCGATAAAATTAAAATAGAAGTCTTCACAGAATCTTCTATTTGTGTCATCTACCGTCGGCCGTATCTAAATGACACATTTTTTAATCCAATAGTATAGTATGTAATCCCTGTTTTTTGTGTCATCTTCCGTCGGTCGTGGAATTATGATACATTGTTAATATGTATAAATTCGGATCAGTACAGCAAAAAATCCTTCTTACGCTTATGGGCGGAGTGGCGCTTGGTTGTGCTTCATCTCCCAGGCAATACTTCAAAACATTGCGTCAAGTGCGACGTGAGTGGAAAAATATTGATCAGCGAAATTTTAACCGTTCAATTCGCACCCTTTCCAGAGAAAAACTAATCAAAGAAAATGAGCTTCCTGATGGATCTTTTGAGTTGGTTCTTACTGCAAGGGGAAAAATACAAGCCAGGAAGTTGGATTTTCTCGGTGGATCTATAATGTTTAAAAAACCGAAACGTTGGGATAGCAAGTGGCGAGTGGTGCTTTTTGATGTTCCTGAAAAAGATCGGCTTTTTCGAGATATATTGCGCGAACATTTGCATAATCTCAAATTTCGCAAATTGCAACATAGTGTGTTTGTGTCGCCGTACCCTTGCGAAAAATCCATTTTGGAATTGACAGCGCTTTATGGTGCTGAACGATATGTCCGAGTGATTACGGCAACAAAGATTGATAATGAAGCGGTCTTGAAAAAGCATTTCTCCAAATTGATTTAATGTGTCATCTTACGTCGGCCGTATTTAAATGACACATTTAATAATCCAATAATAAAGAGGCGTGCGTTGTAAGGTTGGTTGTGTAAGTTATAATTATAAATAAATTTATGTTCAAATTGAAAGATTATATTTTTATGCCGGAAGATGCGGGGAATTTCTTTCGCAAACTTTTTTTGTCGGTGAAAAATTCTACCCGGCGGGACAAAGTGGGCGGAGCGTTTTTTTTCATTATTGCTCTTGGTCTTTTTTATTTTGCCAATTTTACTTTGGAAGGAATTTTTTTCTGGCTGTTTTTTTTCGTGCTGGTTTTTTGGAATTTGGATTCGCGAATTTCTATCGGAGCGGCTTTGGTTGGATTGGTGATTATTCCTATATTGCTGGCATTGGCTAATCGAAACATTCTTCCGGTCGGCGAGGCTTGGGCGGAACAGGTGGCAGTTTGGGTATATTTCTTTTTAGTTATCGGAGTAGTCAAGCAGATAATAGAGTTTAAAATTGAAAATCGAAAGTCGAAAAAATGAAAAAGTATTATCCTATTTTAATATTCTCCGGTTTGACTGCGGCGATCGTAGCTCCTTTTTTTGGGTCGGGTTTTGTGTTTTTGATTGATATGGTTTGGGGTCCAGGAATGGATTTTTCTGATATCGCGCGAAAAGGAATTGATTCAGGGTTTCCACTTCAAATGGTGTTGCTCTTGTTGCATCATTTTTTTTCAGCGGAAGTTTTGCAAAAAATAGTTTTGGCAGGGGTTTTGTTTTTGCCTGGGATTGCAATGTATCGACTTTCTTTGCGATATATGAGTCGTTCGCTTGCCACAGGAGCGGGATTGCTGTATATGCTCAATCTATATGTTTGTGAGCGCTTGATGGCTGGACATTGGATAGTGATGTTGGGATATGGTTTTTTCCCTGTAAGCGTGTTTTTTCTTGATCGTTATTTCGAACTTCGGACTTGGCGGCGATTCGTCGCTTTCGCTTTGGTTTTTTCTGTTTATCCGATTGTCAGTATCCATTGGGCATATATCGCCTCTGGGTTTTTGCTGGTTTATGGGATTGTTAAGTCTATAAAATCTGAAAAGTCAAAAGTTGATAGTGTTGAAAATTTTGAGTCGGGAGGATGGAGGAATGTTTTTTTGAAAATGACTATATTAGTGGCAATATTTTTTGCGGTCAATGGTTTCTGGCTGGCAGGATTTTTTGATTCTTCCCAGACTTTCTCCAATATTACTCTTGGCGATTTTGAAGCTTTTTCCACTTTGCCTGATCCGAATTTTGGAATCTATTTCAATGTGCTGGCGTTGTATGGATTTTGGAGTAGTAATTTTTTGGAATTTAAGGATTTCTTTTCTTGGTGGTGGATGGTTGCTTTAGCGGTAATGTTTTTTTCTTTTATTGGGGCGTTGATGGAAATTCGTCGAAGAAATGTTTTGGCTAGGGCAGTAGCTGTTGTTTTTGTTCCAGCTCTTTTGCTTTCTGTTGGCTATGGCGATTCGTTTACTCGTCCAATTATTGATTTTCTTTTCGCTACGCTGCCTTTTTTTCGCGGATTGCGCGATACGGAGAAAATCTCCGGTATAATTGCCTTTAGTTATGCTTTTTTGACACCATTGGGAATATCCTATGTTGTTTTGTATTTGGGGAAAATAGCGCATATTCAGAAAGAGAATTATTTGCGATTTTTCTCATCTGCTTCAGTTGCAGTTATTCCATTTCTCTGGGCGGGTACGTTGCTTTTTGGGGCATATGGTCAGATAGCGCCATATGATTATCCTCGGGGCTGGTATGAGGCAGAGGCGGTTCTTCAGGCGGATATTAAAACAAATGAAGTGCTTTTTTTGCCTTGGCATATGTATTGTGAATTGAATTTCGCCGACAGAGCGATGGTTGCTAATCCGGCTAATGCCTTTTTTCTGGAAACAATGATTACTGGAAAAAATATGGATAACCGACTTTTGTTGGAAGCGGAAAAAAGTATTTGGGATGAACATGTTTTGTTGCTTTCAGGGGAGATAATTCCGGATGACCGGGAATTTTGGAAGAGTGCCGGAGTGTCTCATTTCGTTGTTGCTAAGACGGATGATTGGGAGAAATTTTCCGCTCTTTATTCGTCGGATTATTTCGAAAAAGAATATGATTCTGAGTCGATGACAGTCTTTAAGATTAAATAGTGAGAATAAATTCTCCAGATAGCGCAAAATAAAAAGCCCATTTTCCGGGCTTTTTATGTGTTATACAAAGTTGTGTTATTTTTTAATTTCCATTTCCATGTCCGTAGCGGTGTCTGTTTTTTACTCTGACAGTTTTGGCTGCAATTTTGTTATCATCGGTCTGCACTGTTGCTATTGTAACATCATCTCCAACCAGCACGTCTTCGGTGAATTCCGTTTCTTCTGTTATGTTGATAGTGACGGATTTGTCGCTAGAAGTTTCGATTTTTATTTCATTTTTACCGAATTCAATCACTGTTCCGTTATATGTTTTCGCAACAATTTTTTCAATGATTTCTTTTTTCGCTTCTGCTGATGTGGCGGAAAAGGCTGTTCCAGCAAGGAGAATTGAAAAAAGAACGGAAGTTCCTATGATTTTTTTTGTTAAGATATTCATTTGGTTAAATCTAAATATTGAGCTTATAAATTTATACATCTAAATATAGCATTTATTGAAAAATAGCGCAAGAGGAGGTTGTGCGGTGTCAAAAGGAAATGAAAATGTCCGGTTTTGCGGTTGGTTTGATGCTGAATATTTCAGCGGTAAAAAAGACAAAATGGATTGAGTGTTGAAAAAATGAAGCGGATAGTGGTATAATTTAAGGAGTAATAACAGATAAAAATTAAAATAAAAAAATTCCAATTCCGCTTTAGATATTTTTATTGAGAGTGGGGATTGGGAAGTGAAAACGTTATGATTGATTCTATTGGGCTGGGAGAATTTATTGCTAATTGGGTGGCAGTAATATTATTGGTTGTTATTTTTGTTAGTGTATTTATTTTTTATAAAAAAAATAAATTTAAAGGTCTATTGATTGGATCTATTTTTCTTAATATATTGTCTTATTTTTATTTTATAGGAACATCATCTTATGCTGTTTTTATTTTTAATGTTTTAATTTGGCCAATTATAAATATTATTTTAATAGTTAAATACTTTAAAAGTAATAAACCTAAAAATTGATAGATAATTAATTATTAATGGAAAAAAATCAAGATGAAGAATGTTAAAAAGTTGTCTTTGTTGGGTTTGATTTTTTTGATAATTTTTTCTCCTTTTGATTTCAGTGCAATTTCAAGAAGCAGTATTTCTGATGCGCAAGGAGTTGAATTTGAGGAAATAAGCAGTGATATTACCTGGACAGGGGAAATATTAATAGAAAAACCCGTAGTGGTTAAAGAAGGGGTGACGCTTACGATTGGGAAAGGATCCACCGTGACATTCAAAAAATGGATGACATTAAATGTGTACGGGAAATTGAATGTTGACGGAACAGCTAAAAATCCAGTTAAAATTAAAGGAGAAGTTTCTCCAGCAAAATATTCAATTAATACAAGCACGGGAGGGGAAATTAGAATGCGAAATGTCGATATCCGCGATGGAGGAGATGCTTTCGGTCCGCCGATATTGATCGGTCAGAATGAGAAAATAATATATAATTCTGCTACAGCCGCCGAAAAAATGTATCTTGGAGCTGTGCATATTGTTTCAGGAGGAGTTCTGGATTTGGAAAATTGCAATTTTCACGACAATATCGTAGCGGTCGGAATGTCGAATAATAATGTTGACGGACATTCTTCTTTTGATATTAGAGTTAATCGGTCAAAGTTTCAAAATAATTCAGAGCTGGATGTTTTTTCTGCGGTACCAAAACAGAATTTTCAATATAATTGGTGGGGAAGCGAAGATGGTCCGGAAAAGATTGTTGTGCTGGATATGGTGTTGAATTACGTGAAAATAAAAGGCGATATTGATTTTTCCAATTGGGCGAAGAAAGAAGATTTTCATGATCCGGTAATTATTATTCCAGGAATACTTGGATCATGGCGATGGACTGATATTAGCAAATTAAAACTTGATCCAATTAAACATTCATATGAAGGATTGATAGAAGAATTTGAAGGCAATGGATATGAAAAAGGGAAGGATTTGTTTGAATTTCCATATAATTGGCGCGCCAGCAATGTTGATACGGCAGAATTATTGAAGCAGAAAATATTTGAAGTGAAGAAGGAAGCAAATTGGCCAAGGGTGGATGTTGTGGCTCATTCAATGGGCGGTTTGGTGGCAAGAGAATACATTGAATCAGCGTATTATGACGAAGATGTCGATCAATTGTTGACATTGGGAACTCCTAACCAGGGGGCACCAAAAGATTATTTGATGTGGGAAGCCGGAGAAGTAGGGGTTAAAATTGGAGATTTTATAGATGAAAAAATTATTAGCCTAGAGGCTCATGAAAATGGATTTGATAATATTTTTGATTATGTTCAAAATCTTCCGATGAAATCCGTGCAAGAACTTCTTCCTGTTTATGATTATCTCAAGGACGCTGAAACCGGAGAGATGAAAGAGTATCACGAAAACTATCCCCGCAATGAATTTTTGGAAAACTTGAATAAGACAGAAAATATTGCCAAGCTTGAAAACATAGAAATGATAAATATTTTTGGAAAAACCAAAGACGATTCGACTATTACTGCAATTCGAGTTGAAGATACGCCAGAAAACAAAAGTCCTTTTTGGCCAGACGGTTATCCGGAAAATTATGATTCAATTTTCCCCGGAGATCATGGATTGGAAACGGGAGAGGGAGATCAAACTGTTCCTATCACTTCCGCAACGTTCATTCCTGCGGATGAAGAAATAAAAACTAATTATACGCACGGTGATTTGCCAAACAAAGCATCTTCTTTTGCCTATGAATATATTTCCGGAAAGAAATCAGAGGTGCTGTCAATGCCATATCCGGAAGATGGCAGGCTGATGATTTTGGTTTTTTCTCCGATTGATATTCAGGTTTCTTATACTGATAAGGATGGAATTAAAAGAGAGATTGGCAGTGGTATTGCCAATGAAACTGGAGATGGCGCAATATATTTCAACTATCATATTGAAAATGGAGATGGGGAAAATATTGGAGAAGAAGTGGAATTTGCAATAATCCCTAATCCTCAAGATGGTGAATATAAAATTTTGACTCAGGGGACGGGCGATGGAGAATATGAAATTCAGGCGGTGAAAATTCAAGAGGATAGTGAAACGGGGGAAGTTTCTGAGATTTCCTCCTCCAAGAAGGGAATTGCCAAAAATGGAGAAGAAAAGGAAATAGAAATGAATCTTGCCGAAGGAGAGATCGTTATGGGAAATATTGATACTATCCCGCCGGTAATTCAAATCAGCTCCCCTGAAGAAAAGGAATATCTCAACAATCAGATGCTTGATTTGAAATATGAGATTACTGATAATCAAACAAGTCAAGAAAATATTCAAAAGAAAATTTTGCTTGATGAAAATCAGTTTGATGAAAACAGTCTGGATTTGTCATTGATGCATCTTGGAAAACATAGCCTTAAAATTTCTGCTAATGATGAGGCACAAAATAAGAGTGAAAAAGAAATTATTTTTCAAACAGAAACAAGCCCGGCTGCTCTCAGGGATAACATCAACCATTATTTTGGCTTAAAAATGATTTTGCAAAAATCAATTGCGGATAGATTGGTTCAGTGCACGAAAGTTTTGGAGCATTACCATCGCGTGATAGAGAGAATTCAAACTCAAAAAGGAGTTCCGGATGTAATCAGAAAAAAACTGTTAAAAAGGATGGAAGCGAACGGGGATATGTATATCAATCAAATTATTGTATACATTGAGGGAAAAGTTCGAAAGGGAAAAATCACAAAAGAAGCAGGATCTCTTTTGGTTGAAGGATTTGACAGCTTGAGATAGTCCGAATTGCAGTCTTGGTTTTTCGATGTTATTATTGATATTGCAAAAGACGATAAATATTAATGCAGGCAATAATTAAACGAAAACGTAAGTTGAAATATGCTTTTTAATTCTATTCAATTTTTGATATTTTTTCCGACAGTTATTCTGTTGTATTTTTGGATTCCTTACAGGTACCGATGGATTTTGCTTCTGATCGCCAGCTATTATTTTTATATGAGCTGGAAGCCGGAATATGCTGTTTTGATTTTGCTGTCTACGGCAGTTGATTATTATGCCGGCATTAAAATGGGGGATGCAAAGGATAAGAATGAAAAAAAGAAATATTTGTTTGCAAGTTTTGTTTTCAACCTGGGTCTTTTGTTTACTTTCAAATACTTCAATTTTTTCAGCGATTCATTCCGTTTGTTTGTTGATCAATTTTCCTTACAGTTTGATCCAATTCATCTCAAGCTCTTGCTCCCAGTCGGAATATCTTTCTATACTTTCCAATCGCTCAGCTATACTATTGATGTTTACCGAGAAAGAATAAAACCGGAGAGGCATTTTGGAATTTTCGCGCTCTATGTTTCTTTCTTTCCTCAGTTAGTTGCCGGACCGATTGAAAGAGCGGACAATCTTTTGCCACAATTTCGGAAAAAATTCGACTTTGATTACAAGCGAATTACGGATGGATTGAAAATAATGCTTTGGGGATTTTTTTTGAAAGTGGTGATTGCAGACAGATTGGGAATGGCGGTTGAGCAGGCATATGGCAATCCGGAGCAATATTCCGGCTTACCGTTGCTATTGGCGACTTATTTTTTCTCATTTCAGATATATTGTGATTTTGCCGGATATTCTCTCATCGCTATCGGATCGGCTCAAATAATGGGTTATAATTTGATGGATAATTTCCGCCGTCCGTATTTTTCCAAGTCCATTGCTGAGTTTTGGAAAAGATGGCACATATCTCTTTCGACGTGGTTTCGCGATTATTTGTATATTCCGCTGGGAGGAAATCGAGTGGCGAAATCAAGGTGGCTTTTCAATTTGTTTGTGGTTTTTTTGGTGAGCGGGCTTTGGCACGGCGCCAATTGGAATTTTGTGATTTGGGGCGGTCTGCATGGAATCTATCTGGTCGGTTCAATAGTTACGGAAAATATTAGAAATAGTTTTGTCAAAATCATAGGTTTGTCGAAAATTCCCAAAGTTCATTCTTTTGTGAAAATTTTTATCACTTTTCATCTGGTTGCACTTGGATGGATATTTTTCAGAACCGACAATGTGGCGGACGCGTGGTACATAATTTCGCATATCTTTTCCGGAGCGGAATTATCCATCGAAAGATTTTATATGGGATTTTCACAAGCTGAATTTATTGTCGCTATTTTATCCATCTTTTTTATGGAATCGGTGCATCTGATGCAAGAGCACATAAAAATCAGGAAATTTTTCTCAGAAAGATCGATTTTTTTCAGGTATCCAGTTTATATTATTATTCTGGCAGTTATATTGTTATTCGGAGTATTTGAAGAAACTGATTTTATATATTTTCAATTTTAATTTCCGGATTCCTGTTCGCTTCATCGGAATGCGTGCGCAGGAATAAAACCGATAATATGAAAAACACGGAAAATACAAAATATGTTTTTTTTAAAAAAGCTGCAGTGCTTGGTTTTTTCGTGGCTCTTTTTTTGCTTGTTTCGAATGCTTTGTATTTTGCCTGGGTCGTTCCTGAAACGGTTATAGGAAAAACTGATAAGCAATTCGAGGATCGGGATGGAAATTTTGATATTATTTTTTTCGGAGACTCGCATGTTCTTTCCGGGATTGATCCGCAATATATTAACGGGTCTTTTAATTTTGCATCTACGGGAGAAAATTATTTTCAAACATATTACAAAGTGAAAAAAATATTGGAAAGTGACGGAGAGAAGCCGAAAGCGATTGCGCTTTCGATTGATTTGCATTCTTTTTCTTCTACTCGGGTTAAAGATTTTGGAAATTTGTGGTACTGGAAAAAATATGTTCCTTTTGAAGAAATGGTTCGATTTGAAGAGGAAAACAAAACGCAACGGTGGATGCAAACATATGTTCCGGTTATCGGAAAGGGAACTGGCTTTGTTGAATTGTTTTTGCAATCTAACAAAGCCAACGTTACATTGGGATACCGGGCTTTGAATGAAGATTTTGAAAAGGCGGAAAATCGCAAGAAAACAGGAGAAAAAAGAGCGAGATTTCATTTTAGAAATGCCGAAGATTTCGACGAATTGTTGGTTGAGAAATTTTCCAAGATTATTGATTTAGCACAAGAGAATGGTGTGGAAGTATTTTTAATAAAATTCCCTGTTTCAAAGGAATATCTTGCGGGAGCCGAAAAATATATTGATGCGGAAAAATATTATGCAAATTTTGACGATATCATCAGTAAGACAAAGAAAAAAGGGGAGGGCATCCAGATGCTGGATTATCAGGATGAATTTTTTGATAATCCCGGTTATTTATCCGATTCCGATCACCTCAATTATCGCGGAGCAAAGGCATTAAGTATTTTTCTAGAGAAGGAAATTGAGAAAGTAATTTCTTTGGATTAACATATGCGGTTATTTTTTTTCTTCAGTAGGAAATGAAATCAGAAGAATGACTGTTCCGATCGAAAAGATTATTGAAAATAGCGCAATTAAAAGCAGGAAAATGTCTTTCAAAAACCAAGGTTTGTATTGCGATATTTCTTCTGTGAGGCGCCAGATGTTTTGTCCCCAGTTGTCTTTTTGATAGGCTGGGCGCATTGAAAGGGATTTTCCGGGATATTCTTTTTGATCTGCAATAAGAGAAATGTTTTCTGGAAGAATATTGTTGACGGCAAACAGTTGCGCGTCTTTTTCTTTGATTGAAAGAAAGGAAAGTTTCAGGCAGAGGGTTTTTCCTTTCGAGTCTTTGATTTTTGAAAAAGTGAATTTGAATTCCTTGTCCGAGTCGATTTTTGATGTTTTGACTTGGATTTGGCGGATTTCTTTTTGACAGGATTCGTCCATAATTTGCAAATTTAGTGTGCCTCCGTCGCCAATGTCGGAATTTCCCAGAAGCATATCAATGCGCGTCAGATTACTCTCGGTGGCAATAAATTTTTGTTCGGCGGATTTTTTGCTATCAACTCCGATTTTGTCTCCTTTTTCCAATGTCCAATCGGTGTCCGGAAATGCCCATTCGTTGGTCATTCGACCAAAAACCAAAAGTAAGATGACAATAGTTGCCAAAAGGAACGCATTTTTTGGGACAAGTAATTTTTCAAAATCAAAATTTTTCATAAAATATTTTTTTATAAGTAGAATCTCGGAACGATAACATCAAATGTCAGATACATTGAAAAAGCAAACATCAGAAGAAGCCAGAAAAGCAAAGCAAAATTCAAATATTTTTCTTTGCGCAAAATCATTCCCAATCCCGCAAAAACCAGCGCCATATGCGAGGTGATTGTCGGAAGGAAATATCTTCCCGGAGTTCCCAAATCCAGCGTTCCCAATATTGAGAAAATTTTCCAGTCATAAAATCGGATTCCGAATTGCAAAGCGGCAATCATTCCCAGAAAAAACCAAACGTACTTTTTTTCTGGCAGAAATGGCAGAGGTTTTTTGGAAAACAAAAGCCAAATGACCCCAATAGCAGAAAATAATTCCACAAGCCAAATGACGCGAATGAAAACTTCTGAATAATCATTGCGGTTCCAATCCAAATTCCCCCAATAATTTTTAGCAGAAGAGTCAATTTTCGGCAGGCTTTTGGAAAGATATTCAGAAAGAGAGGCGGTAATTTCCGAAATTGTCCCATGTTCGGTTTTGGGGGCAAATCCGCGCAATTCAAATTTCCAATTGAGTGCGGAAATCGCCACGAGAAAAAGAAGAACAACGGGAATGATATATTTTTTCTTTATTTCTCCTGATTGGTATTTCTGAACAAACCAGAAAATGGTAAGTCCAACTAGGACAGGAAACATCATCAGCGCGGTTCCTTTATTCATAACTCCGATGGCGAGTGATGCAACTAATAATATTGAATTTTTCCAGCCGAGTCCTTTTTTCAGAAAAAGTACGCCACCGAGAGTGAAAAGAGCAAACATAAGTATCTGCAGAGTATCGTAGTTTATGTTGGTAAAATAGGCGGATAATTTTGGTTGAAAAGAGATAACAGTAGATATAATTAAGGAGTGTTTCGTGGAAAATCCGCTATTTTTGAAAATAAAATAGGAAATGAGGATGAAAAGTGTGCCAAGCAATGCTGAAAAAATGCGGATTAAGTAAAATCTGACTAAGATGCTTTTATTCCCGAATAATTTTTCAATAGGAGTGTTTAATGCGTGATAGAAAGATCCTTTTACGATGTCAGGAGGGGAATTCAGATTGTTTTGACTCCATATTTTTGAGGTTATTTGATTTTCATTCTCCCCAACGCTTCCGGCGGGAAAATTCATTCGGTCGAATGTTCGGCGAGTATTGCTGATGCCGGAGGTGTTTCCGGTGTTTTGGATTTCTTCAGAGAAATTATATGTTGAAAAATCTTTTTTGCTCCTGGAGTCTTTGTTTTTGGTGATTTCCCAGGTTTTTTCTTTTGGTTCGGCGAGATATTGAATGGAGTTGTAATGCCGAGCTTCATCTTGACCAGAGAAAATAGGGAAAACCGAAGCCAAAAAAACCTCCCTGAGAAAGAAAGAAAATAAAATCAAAAACAGGACAAATCCCGGTTTTTTCCAAAAATCTTTGTTGAATTGAGTGAATTTCATATTATTCAGTATACCGCTTTTTCCGATTTAGTAAAAGTGGTATAATGACAATTGTCAGGCGACTCAATGCAAATGTGACACATTAAACACGTTTCCGCAATTCATAATATTTTATGTTTTACGGAAACGTAAAATGTAAAAAAAAAATCTTTTGAAATAAATTTGACAAAATATAATATTATTATGTAATAGTTTACAATATACTGTAAACTGTAAACTTTATGAAAACCTCTGAAAAAATATTGGAATATCTCGGAATGAATAAGCAGGCAACTGTAAATGAGTTGGTGGATTATTTGAATATAAGCAGGATGGCGGTTTCAAAACAGCTCAGCAATCTTCTGGCGGAAGATAAAGTCTATAAAATTGGAAAACCCCCGAAAGTATTTTATTTGCCCAAAGGAGAAAAGGAAGAAATTCAGGCGGATGGAATAATTGGAAGCGCAAGATCGGTTATTGAAAAAAAGTATTTAATTATTACTCCTTTCGGGGAGCGAAAACAGGGAGTGGAAGGTTTTATTTATTGGTGTAAGAATAATAATCTTTCCATTGAGAAAACTGCAAATGAGTATGTAAAAACGTTGGAAAAATATCAATCTTTCAGGAAGAACGGCTTTTTTAATGGAATGTTAAAATTCAAATCTACTTTCGATGAAGTAAATTTAGATGAAGTTTTTTATCTTGAATTTTACAGTATTGAAAGGTTTGGAAAAACAAAACTCGGTCAGTTGCTTTTATATGCAAAACAAAGTCAAAACAAAAAACTTATGAAAGAATTGGCGGAAGATATTCGTGATTCGGTTAATAAGCTAATCAAGCGATATAAAATTGATGCCGTAGGATTTATTCCTCCCACGGTGAAGCGCGAAGTGCAATTTATGAAGGAGCTGGAAAAAAATCTTCATTTGGATATTAGAAAAATCTCAATTGTAAAGGTGAAAACTGATATTGCTGTACCACAAAAGACTTTGAATAAATTAAAAGATAGAATTGAAAACGCTCAAAAAACTATCGTAATCAATGAATTCGGCAAGTATAAAAATATCTTACTTATTGATGATGCTGTTGGTTCGGGGGCGACGCTGAATGAAACTGCCGGAAAAATAAAAGAAAGAGGAACGGCAAAGAAAGTTATCGGACTTTCAATTACGGGAAGTTTCAAGGGTTTTGATATAATTAGCGAGGTGTAGATGAAAGATGTGGAAAGATTTCTTTTTTACCCCCAGCAAGCCCAATGGATTTTGAAACTACCGGAATATCTGAAAGGGTTTGAAAGATGAAAGCGGAATACTTTTTTTGTTTAAAAATATCATTAAAAGGTAATCAAAAATGATAACTAATAAGTGAAAGCAGGCATTCAAACAAATTGGAAAAATACTATGATTAAGAATTTGCAAGATAAAATATTCAAATTGACTAAAAAATGGGGAAAAATAATTGGTTTGGATTTGACCTATTTTGTTAAGAATGGATTCTGGGTGGCCGTTAGACAGATAATAGGTATGATTGCAGGATTGTCTATTTCTATATCTTTCGCTCGCCTCGCTTCACAGGAAATTTTCGGTCAATACCAATTTGTTTTGTCTGTTCTGTCAATTGTTTCTATCTTATCAATTCCTGGTTTAAATACTGCAATTACTCAATCTGTTGCGAGGGGATATGACGGAGATTATAAAAAGGTTGTTCGGATGAGTTTTTTTTGGAGCTTGCTTGGGACTCCTATTTTATTGTTTATTGGGGGTTATTACTATATTTATCAAAGCCATTCATTGGGAGTTGCTTTTATGATTGCATCGGTATTCTTTCCATTTTTTTATGCTCCCAATACTTGGGATGCTTTTTTACAAGGCAAAAGTAGGTTTGATATTTCGACGAAATATTCTTCAGTGCAAATGACACTGAATGCCGTCACGACTATAGTGGTTGTTTTTTTAAATAGAGATAAGTTGATTCCGATTGTAGTAATGTATTTGGCTTCCTATACTTTTTTCAATGGTTATTATTATTTCAAGAGTTTGAAATATATTGAAAACGAGAAAACAGACTCTGGCACTATTAAATATGGATGGTTTTTGACAAAAATAAATTTTTTGGGAATTATTGCTAACAATATTGACAATGTGTTGGTTGGAATATTATTGGGTCCAAGTACATTGGCGGCATATGTCATAATTTCTTTATTGGCAAATAAATATAAAGATATAGCGAAAGTCTTTGTTTCAGTTGCAATTCCTAAAATGTCTGTAATGAATTATGGAATAAAAAGCATTGTTTTTATATATAAAAAACTGTTTATTGTGATGATGCTTATTTCAGCACTAATGGCTTCGGTTTATTTTGTTTTGGTGCCAATTGTGAATAAATTCTTATTTGGAGATGTATATGTTGAATATTACGATATTTCTAGATATTATGCCTTGGCGATTTTGTTTATCATCCCAACAATTTTTTTTGGCTATTATGCGCAAGCAAGTAAAAAAAGATTAACAATACTTGTTTCGGGGCCGATTTTCCAGGTAATTAGATTGGGAATGAGTTTGTTTCTAATTTATAAATTCAAGTTAATTGGTGCGGTGATTTCGTATAATTTATTGATTTTGGTATTATTTTTTTTGAACTTCGCAACTATTTTGTATGAAGAATCTACGGAAGATGGCTGAAAATTGTGATTTTATTTTTTTGCAATAATAAAATAACCACCTACATATGATTTGAGGATGGGGTTTTTGCTGTTGATGTTATCAAGCGATGCGATTATATCGAAAATCGGGTAAAAGCAATATGAAATGTATCGAAAAATACGATGGGATTTTTTTAAAAAATTTTTTATTGCATCCATCAGTACGGTAAAGAAAAAACCCATTTCTTCAATTTTCAATACATTTAAATTATTTTCATTAAGAACTAATTCCCACTTAGCTTTCGTCCATCTCTGAAAATCATATGGATCAGCATGTGTTCCATACATAAATGGCATGGAAATAATAAGCAGACCTCCATTTTTTAACACCCGAGAACATTCAGCGATACCTTTTTCGGGAACGCTAACGTGCTCAAAGAGTTCCAGGGCGCTGATTATATCAATGCTGTTATTAGCAATAGCATGCATATCCATGACATCCAAAACCATGTCTGGATTATGTTTTTCTTCAATATCGGCAAATATCCAGTTTTCGACTTTTTTTTTGGGTTTTTTGAATTTACCGCGGTCTCTTCCTCCGATATCTAAAACTACTCCCGTATACAAAGATTTATTTTTTTCCGAGAGTTTATCAATTATTTTTCGTCTATAGCTAGCCCAAAAATAATATTGTATATTACTAAACATAGGTTTTTTTTAATATGAAAAAATAATGGAATGGATTTTCGTCATTCAAAAATTCTGCCTGAATAATCCATCCTGATTTTTGGATGTCGCTAGATATTTTTTTTACTGGAAAATCCTTCTTTCCAATTTCCCAGTAATGCAGACCATTGAATTTGTGGTTAACTTTTTTATAGAAAAATTTCTTTGAAAATGTAATTTTTTTAAGCGTAGGTATTTTAAGGGATAGGGAAATGGTAAATGAATTTATTGTTGTGTGGGGCAGAGTTAAAATTAAATTCGTTGAAATTTTACTTAAATTTTTCAGCGCCTTAGTGAAATCTTTGTATTGTATGTGTTCTAAGACTTGCGAGGCTATAATTAAATCAAATGTTCCTATGCTATCTATTTTTTCGTCAGTTATGCTCAAATTGTAATCTGGCTTAGTGGAATTGTCAAAATCAAGAGTTTTAACATCATAATTCATTGTTTTGAGAATGTTTGTTACGATGTTATTTCCTGGACCTAGTTCGAGTATGGTTTTCGGCTTCAAGCGCATAACCTCTTTTTATGACCATACTATAAGTTGACCAGCGCGGGACGGTCATGTATGCTTCTTGCTCATAGATAGTGCTATTTTGTTGAATTAGATATTTTTGTTCGTTCATTTTTTATGAATAAGTTAAATTTTATATAAATTATTTTTAACAGGTAAATAAGGCGATTTAATTGTATAGAGAATATTTTTGCCAATTTTGTTATGCTATTTATTTTAGCGGATGTATTTTTTTTAGCATGTAATTTAATGAATAGCTCATGGAATTCCTCGCACATTTTATCAGAAGTATTTTTGTAGGCTTTTATTTTTTCTTCCCAGATATCATATTCTTTATGTATTTGCAATAACTTTTCTTCAAAATTTTTCTCGTTAAATTCAATTCCAAATCCCGAACAATATTCCGGAAGCGCGCCGGAATTTACATAAAGCAGTGGAAGCCCACAGAGAGTGCCTTCGATATGATGCATGCCAGCCGGCTCGTTTCTTGAAGCGGTTAAATAGATGTGGTGTTTCTTCAATTCGTCAGCCAGTATTGCGCCAGATAAAGGCGGAATGATATTCGTGTTTTTGTATGAAATATCTTTTGGGTAATTACCTATGAAAGTGAATTCAAAAATATTTTTATAGTTTGGATTTTCAAGGAGCTCATCTAGTCTTTTATAAATGTCATGTCCTTTGAAATAATTACCACCCCAGTGATGGGTAACTATTCTAAGCTTACCCTTGTTGTTCCAAATTAGTTTGTTGTTTTGATTAAAGATGTTGGAGTCCGCACCGTTTAATATTATTCTTGATGGAATTTCTTTGCTAAGCCCATTTTTTTCCATTAAGGGCTTGAGCCAACTGGCTATATACACAACAAAATCGGAATATCTACTGACATCAACCAGTAAGGTATTTATGTAATTCGTCCCCTTTCTTTCATCGCATTCATTTATGCGTTGAACTATGATTGTGGAAGGGTGGTTGATTTTGTAAATAGCCGCATCAAAATATGAGTATGAGGCAACTGACATAAGGTGGGGGAATGGTGAAATGTGCAAGATTATGTCAATATCCTTGTCTTTCAGGTGATTGATGACCTGCACATCCTTTTTTTTAAGATATGTTTTGAGATAATTAGCGAACTGCATTCCTCCACCCGCTGGTCCATCAATAAATCTTGTATTTAAGCTAACTTTCATTGGGTTTATGTTATAAATTCTTTTAGTTGCAATTCTTTATTCATTCCTGTTACTTGAGCTATTATCGAAATTCCCCATAAAAACATTACAGTGCCATGAATATCGGGCTCATTTAATCCTTTGGTTATTTTTGTGCCATAATAGATGTCATTTGCTTTATTTTTATAAAAAGAAAATCCTCCATGTTTAGGATGCTAATAGTTATGATAGGTTTCTAGTCTATTATAGCAAAAATCTACTATTTCGTCATATCTATAATTAGATTTGTTTATTGCATTTGCATATTTAAGAACATATACGATATTGAAATTATCGCAGGCGTGTCGATTGTTTTTTTCAGATAGGCATAGATCTATTAATTTTTTTGAATAGTTGAAACTGTATTTTTCTGCAGCGACAAGTCCTGTTATTATCTTCATCGCTCCATTTATTTTTTGTTGCGGATTCGGTTTTCCTTTGTACCATGATCCATCCCGGGAATTTTGTATGCGGTTTATTTGGTTTATTGAAAAATCAATCAATTTATTTTTGTTTTTTAAATTACTATTATGCAAAAAGAAAAGCAGGTGACTGAAGTGACTTCCTGCGCCCCATGGTTTTTTCCAGTCGAGTTTCTCTATGTAGTTTAAGATATCTTTTTCTGTTTGCGGAAAATTTTGATACTCTAAAATAGGTTTTTCGTTGAGTAGCTTTAATGCCGATAAACTTTGCCTTGTTTCAGCTCGTATGATTTGATTTTTGTATGATTCAAGGCCTTTAAATGATGATATTATGTTTGCAAGGAATAAACCATTTTTTATTATAGGGTCATGAAAAGAACCATCCGTGTTTTGAAATGATTTAATGAAATCAGATAGAATGCGTTTTTCTTTTTTAGGTAGATTATCTAATAATCCAAGAGTATAATATATTTTGATTGCAAAAACGGTATTTCCAAGTCCCCATTTATTTTTTTCATCATAAATATCTCCAGATAGGGAGTAGGAAAAAAAACCATATTTTTTGCTTTGGATTTTTTTTAAAAAAAATGGAATATTTTTTTTAAGGGTATGTAACCATTCAATTTTTTTTGATAACAATGTATCCATATGCGATTTATTTTTTTTTGAGTGCCATGAAATATTGAGTGCCGAAATAATTATCCCTTGGTGATGTTCCCTTGTCTATGATGATTAATTTATTCGATAAAAATATTTCCCGGGCTTTTTTTAAAGAAACAACGAGGTTTATATCATTTGCTTCAGCATTCGGATATTCTAAATATCCATTTTTAAATAAATTGATGTATAAATTTTCAAATAATATTTTATCCAAAATCATTAAAAAATAATTCACTGTTTTGTACCTTAAAATTATTTTAGAAAAAAAACGTGGCCTTCCGAAATAAATCATTGCTAATCCATTTTTTTTCATTTTTATTGATATTTCTCTGGAATATTCTTCAAAGGTTTCTAATTTTAATAAATGCTGAAAAACAATAAAGGAATAAATAAAATCAATGCTATTATTTTCTAACGGAAATTTTTTATCTTGGATCTTTTTCAATTCAAAATTTTTATTTCCTAATTGAATTAGAAATTCCTTCGTCATGTTGAGATTTTCGTGTATATCTAATCCTATGACATATTTAAAGTATTTCGCAGCAGCATTGAGTACTCTTCCGCTTCCACAACCTATTTCAACCGCAGTTAATTGCGAAGAATTATTTTTTGTTAGGTTATATATATTTTTATTTAATATGGAGCAAAAGAAATTTTTATACCCAGAAGATATCATTGAATCAATATTTTCATTATCATTAAACCAGGTCAAAAATGATTCATTGCTACTATTGGACGCTTTTTTTATTTCCTTCTTAAACGCGGCGATGTTTTCTTGATTAGTGTGTAATGTCTGTTGTTTATTTTTCATATATTTTTTCAAAATATTCTATTGCTATTTTTTCCCAATTAAATTTTTTTATGGCCTCAATTTCTTTCTTTAATATTTTTTCCAGCTTCTCATTGTCCTCAATAAGAGAAATAATTTTTTCAGTTGAATTTTTTATATCAGTGTCAATTATTATTCCATTTTGTAAATCAATTATTATGTCAGGAGTCATTCCGACGGAAGTGGAAATGATGGGAATTCCGCATGCCATTGACTCTAGAAGGGCTTTTGGGCCGCCTTCCGCCCTAGATGTTACCAAATAAAGATCCAATGCTTTATAAAAATTTATGATATCGGGATAATTTTTTAAAAACTTATGTTTATAGGGAATGTGTGCATTTTCGAGCCTTTTTTTTACATAGCCTCTTGCGGGACCGGTTAATAAAGCATAGATTGGCAATCTTTCCGCTAATCTTTCGATGATATCGCAGAAAATATCCGGACCTTTGATCATTTTTGGTGTTAGTCCTTCCTTCCATCCGTTGCCGTCTTTTTGAAATGACCCAATGATTATTTTATTTTGAGGAAGTCCAAGTTCTTTTCTTATTTTTAATTTTTCGGAAGATGTGCATGGTTGAAATATGCTCAAATCAACGCCTAATGGAATAACAATGATTTTTTCTTCTTCTAGACCTAACTGGATGAGCTTATTTTTTGTTAAATTGCAAGATGTGTGAATTGCTTGTGCCTTGGTATTTAATTCTGGAATGTATTTTATTCTTGGATCATTTGGAGATACGTGAAACCAAGTGAGGATTATTTTGTTTGATGGATGAATTATTTTCGGACCATTCTCAGAAATAAATGTATTTACTGAGCCAAAATGCAGTATTTTATTCCTCAACCCAAATGTTGTCGTTGTAATTCTGCTTCTGATTAGTTTTTGTTTGTTTAAATTATCTACTATATATTTTCCATCCCAGTCCGTTGACCAGTTTGCATTTTCCACAACATAAAAAAGATCATAGTTTTTACTAAGAAAAATATTTAGAAAAGAATCTTTTATAAATGTAAGATATGTGTTTAATATCATTTTTTTTCTACAATAGCATATAATTCTCCAAATTTTACATAGTAGCTGACTATTCTCATCCCAGATGCGCTTATTTCACTGGCGAAATTTTCTTCTGTGTATTCAATGAAATGAGTGCTATCAAGTCTATATTCCATCCCGATTTCTTTTTTGTACACGGAGAGCCACTCGCGGGTAAGTAGGGGAACGCGAATAAGAATTTTCGGAGCCAGAATGCTTATTTTTGAAAGAAATTCAATTCTTTTTTCAATGTGTTCTAAAACATTTGAAAGAATAACGATATCAAATTTTCTATTAAAATTATAAGTCGTTGCATCTCCTAGTATATATTTAAGATTATTGTTAGTAAACTTTTTTTTGGCCGTATTGATGTTGTTTCTTACGATGTCGATGGCTATAACAGACATTGCTTTTTTTGATAAATCGAAAGCAACGGATCCATTCCCGCAACCAATATCGAGTACCTTATCATTGTTTGATGTATTTTCTATAAAAAAGTCGTGATACTTTATTATTGTGTGTTTTGGGTGAATTCCTTTCCCTTCTTTTACAACCAAAACACTAATCACTTTATAAGAGAAATTGTTTATATGGACAAAGAATTGAATTAATAATTTAATCATTTTTTTTAAATACTAATAGAATGGAGTGGCTAGTTAGGGGGGAGAATAATGCTGAAATGGTTATTTTTAAGATACGTATGAAAATATTCTGACTGTCATATATTTTTTGCAATAATGGTTTTATGATAGTTATTTCATCCTTTAAGCCCTTTATACCATCAAAAGGCATTTTTTTGACTAGACTAAATCCTTTTTTTTCTATATCTCGTTGTACTTTTTTATAGTCAAGAGCAAATTGATAGAAATCATTTTTTTGAAATTTTTTTCTTGAAAAGATGGTATATAATCCAAATCTGGATTTTATTTTTCGTATAGGCGACATGTATGGAAATGTGATAAAGAGATAGCCCTTGGGTTTTATTATCCTACTCATCTCACTGATTATATTGTCATATCCTTCAAAAAAATGTTCGATTACTCCTAGTGACCAGTATCCATGGAAAAAATTATCAGGAAATTGGGTATTTTGTACATTCCCAAATGATATTTTTAGACTTGGCATCGATTCATTTATTTTTTTGATGGTCTTTTTCGCATAATCTATTCCATAGGCATTGTACCCATTAATTTCCAATGAATAAACGAATTGCCCCATTCCGCACCCTCCTTCTAATATTTTTTTAGTAGTTGATGGCGTAATGTATCGTTTTGTTATTCTTGATATAAATTGATCTCTGGACCCTTTTTTTATTTCATTGGAAATATCGAAATTTTCCCAGTGTTTGTCCCAAAACATCGGGGTAGATTTTTTCTTTATAAAAATGAGTTGATTGTTTATTTTATCAAAATATTTCATTGAGTATATTTTAGTGTGTTTATGTATATTTTTATTGATTCAAATTCTTTATCCAATTTAAAATTAGCAGGGATTTCCTTTTTTTGCGGCAGTTGAATGTTTTTTCTTTCACGTTTTAGTACTTTTGAAATTATACCATAGAATTTGTCGATGTTAGCTACTTGTCCGGATGCATTGCTTTGAGTGTCTAATGCTACTAGATATTTAGCGGAATCGGGTATCTCCGTGTGGATTCTATTAATTAGCGGAGTTGAAAGTGAATATGAGAAGAGAACTTTTTCAAGATATATAAACTGATCATTTTTTTCTCCATTATCCAAAAGATATCTTGAAAAGTTTTTATCTATATGTATGTCATTTCTATTATTGGTATACTGATTCCATAAAAAAGAATACAAAATATTTATTATTATAAAAAATGACACAGATGCGTATGCAATTATTTTTATTAATCTTGAGATAACCTTGTTTTTTATGTGTTTATTTATGAATTCAATAGAGTGCCAAAAACCGAAAGAGTATAGTATGAATGTTATGGGCCAAATAAAAGCAAGGGATCTGGACCCGTAAATGTTTAGCGATGAAAATAATACAAATAAAAAGAGTGATAAATATAGGGAAATTAATTTTATTTCTTTATAGAAAATAAGCATAAAAATAGTTAATATGAATGGAGCTATGAGTATATAATGAGGGAATATCCATCTTAAATAATTCTTTGTTATAGATTTTAATCCAGGAAAAATTTCATCATTTTTTAATTTTGGTATAGTTGTTATTTTCTTTTCTTCTTCTTTTGTTGTTGTTGAAACTGGAACAACGCTCGTAATGGATTTTATGGATTGTTTTTTTTGTACAATTGATTCTATTGTATTTTTCACTCCCAGTGGATTTTTATCTATAAAAAGTGCTGGCAATGAATAAGATATAGATGCGATTAATAATAGAAAGATAATTTTTTTGAGGATAGTTTTATCCATTTTTTTTTCGAGATAGCTATAGATAATGAAGAATATGATAAATGCTGTTAATGAAAATATGCTCGAAGGATGCATGTATATAAAAATAGGTAGTAGTATTAGAAATATCAATTTCCAATGTTTAATATTTTGCATTAATGTAGAAAATATAAGCATGAACAGAAGTACTGAAAAAAAACTCGGAACAACCCAAAAAAAACCATGATATGCGCCACTGCCGTTATACAAGGAGAGGAAAAAAATCGAAAGAGCAATTATATTTTTATTGCGAGTTAATGATTTAAGAAAGTAAATAAGAACAGGCAATAATATTAATATTCCAAAATAAAAACTTAAATAAAAAATTGTAGTCGGATCAATCCTCGATATTTTAGAAATTAATCCAAAAAAAACCCGATAGGATAAATATGTGTACCCGGTATAGTTTTTTAATGATATGTATGGATAGTTGCATAATATTTTGTCGCACTGCGCTACTGAATTTATATTTCCAATGTAAATATATGCATCATCTGGTTCGGGAGGAATGTTTCGGTCATTCCATAGGACGCCAATTAAAAAAAATTTCCAGATAATAAAAAAAAT
The DNA here is from genome assembly GCA_023229615.1 of Candidatus Moraniibacteriota bacterium. Lineage (GTDB taxonomy): Bacteria > Patescibacteriota > Minisyncoccia > Moranbacterales > UBA9337 > UBA12151. Next base: position 6,345 of record JALNYX010000003.1, on the reverse strand, counting down.
GGAAGCTAATATTATCCATCTGTTTTCGAATATGAAATTTCTTACTTTATCATTGGGAATATCTTTCATATAATTTTATTTCTTTTTCGATGCATTTATCCAGCGCGTAATTTTTTTTGATGTATTTCCTTGCTTTTGATCCAATAATATCTCTAAGTTTATTATTATTTTTCAGTGTTAGTATGGCATTTTTTATTGAATTTGAACATGTTTCACATAAAAAGCCATTTTCCTTATGTTTTATTATATTTTTTGTCCCATCAATATTTGAAGCAATTACGGGCAATCCACAGCTCATTGCCTCTAGGATTGTTTTTGGATTGCCTTCATATAAGGAAGGTTGAATATATATATCAGCTTCTGAATATATTTTCGGAAGGGAAGAATTAGGAATGTTGGCGCTTAGGGAGATACTTAATTTATATTTTTTACGTAATTTCAATATGTTGTTTTTTAATATACCGCTGTTTCCAATTATTTCCAATGATATATTTGGAATATTTTGTATTGCATTTACTAAATTAATGATGTTTTTTTCTGGATGCAATCTCCCGATAAAAAGAAGCTTTGTTTTGTTTTGAATGGTTGTATTTTTAAGTGGCTTAAATAGATTAATATCTATTCCATTTGGAATAATATGCATATTTTTAGCATTGTATCTATTGGAGATATATCTTCTTTGATGTTCGCTGGTAACGGTTGAAAAATTTGCAAATCTATATGACAATAGTTCTATTAAGTATATTAAAATTTTTTTAAATATGCTTGAATCTAAAAGGAAAAGACTTTGGGTGTATCCAGTTCTCATGTTTATTTTTTTATTGAAAACATATTTTGAGATTATGGCACTCCAACCCCCGATCATTTGATTGGTTTTCAGCCAGTTTGATTCTTTTATTTCTTTTTTATATAAATATGGAATAAGTAGCGAATATAGAAAATTATTGACACTTATTTTTTTAGGCAGTATTTTTATATTTTCTGGAAGCATGTAAGAATATTTGCGGTCATTTTTTCCGTATGTCAAAAAATATATTTCATCAAAATATATTAGGAGTTTTTTATATATATTTATTTCGCGATCGATGCTTCCATTTTTATTCCAATCGTCCAAGGATGTCCCGAGTGTAAAAAATAGAATTAATTTATTTTTCATAGCAGTGCCTTAAAATTAATAAGATGTTTTAATTTACATGGAAGTAAAAAGCTTAATGCTCCTTTTAGTATATAAGGAAATAAGAGTGGATTATAATTATAATTAAGTATAGCAATAATTCTTGCTTTTAGGGAGAATAGCTCCTGTTCTTTTGAATTAACAAATGATACTCCATCTTTATTTATGCGGTAATTTAACAAAATGTCTTCTAGATAATCTATCTCGTACCCTTTTCCGGCCAACCTAAGGAGGAATTCATAATCCTGGGCTCTTTTGAAGTTTTCATTATACAATTCCTCGAAAGCTTTTCTTTTGCCAAAAAATGTGCTGTGGGTAAAAAAATTTCCCTTAAATAGTTTAGTTTTTATATTAGATGGTCGCTTGATCGTTTTTTTCTTAATTATTTCATCGTTTTTGTTTATAAAATTGCAATTAGCTCCAATGATATCAATGGTTGGATTTTTTTTGAGAAATGATAGTTGTTCGGAGAGTCTATCTGGAAGCGATATGTCATCACCATCCATTCTTGCGATAAATTCTCCCTGGGATTTTTTTATTGCTATATTTAGTGATTTTGTCAGTCCTATATTGGTTTTGTTTCTTATGATAATAATGCGATTATCTTTTTTTGCGTAACTATCCAATAGGGCAGAGTTTTCCTCTGGGCTGTTATTGTCTATTATAATAAACTCAAGATCAGTAAATGTTTGATTTAAAATGCTTTCGATGGATTTTTTCAGAAAGATTTTTTGTTCATTCCAAGCAGCCATTATGACTGAAATTTTTGGCATATGTTTTTGTAGCTTTAATGTATTTTTCAATGAGATTTGTTTTAAATATTATAGACAGTATAATGCTTTCCAGGAAAGAAAAAAATAGAGCTAGTAGTAGAATAGGGAAGCCATGATATTTTTTGAAAATATATAACTTGTGTTTCCAATACCAATAAAAGCTTTCTTTTTTATCTTCTATCCTGCAACCTCCGGTATCGGGCGGATTATGTATATAGCTGTAGTTTCCAATAAATCTGAGGTCATTTCCTTTAAGTTTGAGTCCATATGAAAAACAAGTGTCTTCAGCGACAAAGTTTCCCTCGTTTAAACTTAAATCAAACCGTTCGTTTTTATTTTTTGAAAAATTATAAATTAAACATCCTCCGTTCAAATGGTCTATTTTTACTATCTTATTCGTTTTTATGTAGTAGCCCCCGAAGAAAAATCCAAAAAACGGAGAAATGGTTCCGATTAAAGGAGAGAATATTTTTTTCAATGCTTCATTTTTAGTAAAATCGAAAGTAGTAGCAGATCCCCTTTGAATAATTCTAAAACAAAACCCATCAAATTTTTCGGAATATTTTTTTATTTGTGAAATAAAATTTTTATCAATAATCAGGTCATCATCAAGAAAAGCTACAAATGTTCCATTGTTGTCGATTTTATTTCTTTTAATAAAATCAAGTATTTTGTTCCTTGCGCAAGGGAGTCCACTTGGTCTTGACGACTCGAAAAGGTAGAATTTGAAGGCAGGATTTTTATTTTGTAGAATTTTTTTGGTGTCTGCATTCGCGCCGTCATTCAAGATGACAACTGAAAATTTTTGATCTTCTTGTTTTGATAGATCCTTAAAAAGGCTATTTATCTGCTCAGTTCGATTATAGGTTGGTATGCAAATTATTACTTTATTCATTTTTTTAATAGTTCATTGTATAACTTTTCAATTTTAATTATTGAGTCGTTCCAATAAAACTTTTTTTCCGGAATAATGTTGAATTTATTTTGAGTAGCCATCAATATTTTTCTTGATAAATCATTTGAATCTCCGCTTTTGAATATTAATAATTTCCCACTAGTTACTTCAGGAAGTGATCCAGTGTCGCTTGATATGATAGGGATATTGAGTGCCGAAGCTTCAGCGGCGGAAAAACCAAATCCTTCTGTTAAGGATGGAACAATGAATGCAAATGAATTTTTTCTATATGCTGGTATTTCTTGATAGGGAAGAGAATCGCTTATTTTAATAAGATTATTAAGTTTGTGTGTTCTTACTATTTTTTCAAATGAAATTCTTTCTTCCTCTGGGTCTTTGCTGAGCATGAATCCAAATTTGAAATTTTTTGGGATGTCATTTCTTATCTTGTTAATTGCCTCAAGAAGCAGAAATGTTCCCTTTGTTTTTCCAGGACGACCACTGTAAAAAAATATTAAATCATCCTTGTCTATATTAAATAATTCATTCAGGCTTTTTTCTTTTATGTGATTGTTCCAGATGTTGTAATCTATTCCATGATAAATTAATTTTATTTTTTCTTTTGGTATCTTGTATTTTTCCAGGTCGTTTCTTGTAGCTTGAGAAATTGTGTGCCACGCAGTGTATTTTTTGCTAAGTACAAATTTTTCGAAAATTAAAAATGCAAGAGCCTTTACTGGATTTTTTTCAATTTGAAACCATTTTTCCTTCAAAACTTCATGCACCATAATGACGCAAGGTTTTTTGTATGCACAAGAAAGATTAACTGCGGGCAAGGCGGCTGTGAATGTTGTGGTATGGACTATGTCCGCCCATTCGATATGTTTTTTTAATTCTTTTTTTGAAATAATAGGATGACCAAAAAAAGACTTGCATTTTAGATGGTAAATTTCAAGATTATTTGTAGAATTTATTTTTCCTGTTATTCCTCCAGAGTTGCTTGTAATTACTCGAACAGTGTGTCCTTTTTGTGAAAGTATTTTGGCATATTCGTGGAATGCAATCTCTACTCCTCCAATGTGGGGAGGAAAGTGTTCTGTTACTAGGCAAATTTTCATATTCTTTTTCTGGTTTTATCTTTTTCTTTCTTGTTTGTGAATTATTTTTGATGTCTGTATCGTTAACTCCGTAATATCTTTGTCTATTTTATCGATTTTTACATATAATCTAAAAATTAAATAAAATAATAAAAGTATTGAAATAAAAAACGCCGTATCAACCCCTCTTCCTATTCCGATTATTTTTGCAATATTTGTCGTTAGATTGGGAAATAAAACAACAATTAGTACAATCATCCATATAAAATTCCAAAAAATCATTTCTCGTAAGGAAATTTCTTTTCCCTTATACCTTAAAAATACCCTTGAAATGGCAAATATAACAAAAATAGCGATAATAAGTGTTAATATGTTCATGATAAAATTTTATTTAAAATTATTTTAATTCCCATTTTAATGAAGTCAATATTTTTATTAGTTCCCTTTTGAATAGAATATTTGGAATAAATTATTTCCGTTGGAACTTCCTTGTATTTAAGTTTTTTTACGGATATTTCATCAATAATATCAGAAGCATGCTCCATTCCTCGGTGGGAAATTTTTATAGAATCAATCGCTTTTCTTCCAAGAGCTCGAAATCCATTATGGGTATCAGTTAGGTTTATTCTTGAAATGAGTCTGGTAAAAATTATTCCAGCCTTTAAGATAAGTTTACGCATCGGAGTCATGTGGCATTTTTTGCACAAAAATCTTGATCCCAGTGCGATATCAAATTCATTATCAATAACCGGTTTTAATAATAATGCAATATCTTCTACTCGATGTTGCCCATCTGCATCAAAGGTGACGATGATATCGGGATTGTATTCTTCTCGCAAATATTCAATTCCTGTCCTGAGTGAAGCCCCTTGGCCACGATTAATTATATGACGTAAAATTTCCGCTCCGGAATTTTTAGCATATTCCGCTGTTTTATCTTTGCTTCCATCGTCAATAACTAAAATATCATGATAGCCTGATTTTTTAAGGGAATCTATTACTTGACCTATTTTTCTTTCTTCATTGTATGCAGGAATAAGAAGGAATATTTTTTTATTTTGGTGTTCTAAAATCATTGAATTAGATTGTGTTTAATTTTATGTAATTATAGCAATATATAGCAGGAGAGTAAAGATCTCATATTTGAAATAAAAAAGGCATTTTCTCATTGCGAGAAAATGCCCCGGTTCTTTTGTTGGGCTACCAGTTTCCGATTATAGGTAAATCGCCAACTGATCCAAACTGAGTTGTGGCATATCCACCCGAATCATTTCTTTGATAAAATGTTGCAGTACTCGGACGAAAAACACCAATTTCATCAATCCCATCCTCATCCCAATCGCCGATTATCGACAAATCAGTAGATGTTCCGAATACAATTGTGGCATATCCACCCGAATCATTTCTTTGATAAAATGTTGCAGTACTCGGACGAAAAACACCAATTTCATCAATCCCATCCTCATCCCAATCGCCGATCATGGGCTTGTCTGTGGATGATCCAAATTGAATAGAGGTGGTTTCTGTTCCATTCTTTAAAAGGAACGTTGCTGTACTCGGACGAAAAACACCGATGTCATCTGTTCCATTTCCATCCCAATCACCGATGATTGGTAAATCAGTAGACGCCCCGAATACAACGGTGGTATATCCGGTTCCGGCAGCATTCCTTAAGTAGAACGTAGCCGTGCTCGGACGAAAAACACCAATCTCATCTGTTCCGTTTCCATCCCAATCACCGATGATTGGTTTATCGGTTGATGTTCCAAATTGGATGGTGGTGGTTTCTGATGCAGTTTTCAGTGAAAAAGTCGCAGTACTTGGAGTGAAGGTTCCGATGTTTGATTGAGTATCTGATAATACAATTTCACTGAATGTTGCGGTTATGGTGTGATTTGTTGTGACATTTGAAAATGTATACGGATTTGTGGATATGCTAACCGCGGTCCCATCAACAGTTAAATCTGTTAAGTTATATCCAGTATTTGCAATTGCTGTGCAAGTTGAACTTTCTCCATATTCTACGGTTAATGGAGAACAAGAAATTGTTCCGCTAGTTCCAGCTGAAGCGGTAATGGAGTAGGTCGTGAGAGTCGTACTTGAAAATGTAACATTTATAGTGTGATTATTTGATACATTCTCAAATTCATATATAGTACCGGTTTGCGTGCTTAATTTCCATCCAATTGGCAAATCAGTAGACGCCCCGAATATAACGGTGGTATATCCGGTTCCGGCAGCATTCCTTAAGTAGAATGTAGCCGTGCTCGGACGAAAAACACCAATTTCATCAGTTCCGTTTCCATCCCAATCACCGATGATTGGTTTATCGGTTGATGTTCCAAATTGGATGGTGGTGGTTTCTGATGCAGTTTTCAGTGAAAACGTCGCAGTGCTTGGAGTGAA
>JALNYX010000041.1 GCA_023229615.1 Candidatus Moraniibacteriota bacterium | reverse complement strand
GTAAAAGAACTGGCTCGCTTTGCATCTTGCGCTCCCTTGCGATGTTTTATTCCCGACCATTTATTATGTCCAGACATAGACTTTATAAAGCATAAACTACATAGCATCAACAAAATGTCTTCTGCTCTGCGTTTGAGCTGTATGTTTTACATTTTCATCCTACCATCTTTATCTTTATTTTTCAAGGCTTTTTCCCTTTTCCCACGCCAATTCGAAAAGCGGTTTCATTGAACGGACCAGCTCATCAGATTCGATTACCACGATAAAAGGATTTTCTTCCAATGAAGTAATTGCCAATTTATTGTCATAAATCGTAAAATCCATATGCGATAGGAAAATAAAATAAAATAAAATAAAATAAGGGAAAAAATATTTTAGATGAATAATGAATTCAGGAAGGTATTTATTTTTTGTAGCAATTTTTCGAGGAATTTTTTGGCGTAATGTTCAGAAGATATTGATTTGGCGGTGAAAAAATATTTTTCGTTTTCCTGGCGAACGGAAAATTCTCCGAATTCTTCGCTTATACCGGCATTTTCTTTCAGTTTTTGGTACATTTCCAAGCTAATCTCAATTTCCACTGGAATTTGAGTTATTCTTAAGCTACTAGCGTCATCACCTCCTATTTCCTGCGTCTTATTATCTGCTACTAACTGATCCTTATTCATTACTTGCTGTTCATTATTCATTGTTAATTGCTCATTATTTTCCGATAATTGTTCCTTGTTCATTGTTCCCTGTTCATTGTCAACAATCCATCTCCACTTTTTTCCTTTTTCTTTTTGAAAAATACTATTATCCCCAATTGTTTCTTTTTCTTTATATTTTAAAGAATGCGCGACTTTTCCGTCTGGATATCGCAATTCAACATACGCTTGCTTGTTTCCCAGAGAAAAATAACTATCCTCTCGTTTTATTTTCCTTTCTTCTCCCGGCTCTATTTTAATAGAATTATAAACAGGATGATTGACCAAGGTTTTTTCCGTCGCTCCCGTTGCCACGCTCCATCCCTTCAAATCAACAACTTTATTGGAATTATTTTTTATGCGAATCCATTCTCCCTCACTATCCAATCCTTCTGGATTGGGCATAATTTCCACGATTTTTACCTCTCGATGTGGATATTTCTTCGCCGCTACTTTGAAATTTTTCAATACATCTTCGCTTCCATCTGAAACCTTCACGCTGGCAAGATAATTTCCCTCTTTTTCGTATTTATGCCGAGTTTTTTCCAAATAACTTTTATGTCCATCCCCAAAATCCCAAACTATTTTCAACTTGTCCTTATCCTTATCTTTCGCCTCCACCTCAAACTCCGCATAAATATTCTCATAAATATCTTTATCAATTTTCAATTTTATCTCCGGAAGATTGTTTAATCTATTTTCCTCTCCGGGAGTCAAAAATTTACTCTGCCGCCACTTTTTTCCATCAAAATTCCAAGAAACATCTTCTTTGCATCCCTTATATTCAACACTATCAATGCTGGTATTTTTTGAATCTAATAGAAAAATTACCTCATTTTCAGAATTATTTAATGAAAAATCAAAATTATTTCGATAGATGGCTAAATACTTTTTAGACCCTACTATTAAATCAGTATTAATTAAATATCCTTTTTCGGAACCATTATCTTTCAATATCCAGCCGTTCAAATTAACTTCTTTGTTTTCATTGTTATATAATTCTATAAATTCATCTTCGGTTTCTTCTCCTGAAGGATTTGGTAAAAACTCGGTTATAATAATATCCTTACCCCATTCTTTTTCCTTTTCAAATTCATTTTTTTCTCCCGGGGTTAAAAATGGCGTCCATTTCCATTCATTTCCATCAAAAGAATATGAAAAATCATCTTCAATATCTTCATATTTGATTTTGTCAATTTCTTTTCCATCAGGATCAAGAAAATATATAACATCCCAATCATTATTCAAAGAAACAGATTTCTTTATCTCCAAAAAATCACCACTTTTAATGATACCTTTTATTTTTTTGGTTTTACCTATTTTTTCCCTATTTTCTCTATCTGCATCAGCTAAAATCCATCCTTCAACATCCACGTCTTTATTCCCAAAATTATACAATTCAATATATTCATTCTCTACATCACTGCCTGATGGATTTGGAATTAATTCATTTATTCTAATTTTCATCTCTGCTTCTGCTTTTATTTCTCGCACACACAAAAAACAAAAAGCGCTAAAAATAAAAATTAGCGCTCCTGTTTTTAAAAATACTTTTTTCTTTTTAGAAAAAATCATACCTTTTAAAACCTCCCCCCTACTTTTTTACCACAATTTCTATAATCTCTTTTTTTCCCAGTTCTTTGTTCATTTTGCTGATTATTTCTTTTCGATCCAGCATTATTTCACTTGCCCAAGCTGAGCTTTGCGTCCGAACAAAAAGCTTTCCGTTCTTGAAATAATCCGGACAAACCCGGACACTTCCAGTTTGTCCATATTCAGCTTTTATAATCCTACTGAAGATATAAAAAACCGTCTTATCATCCAGGGTTAATGTTTTGACCGCCTTTTTGCTTCTTTGTTTAATAAGGCCACTTAAAGATTTCATTTTTGTAGCAAAATTATCCTACATTGTTCAATTATTTTTCACTGGCATAACAATATACACATATCCATCTTCGACCGTTCCGTCTTTTTCATTAATTGATCGAATTCCTACCGGAGAATGATTATTATTAGCTAAAATTGCCACCTGGGTTGAATGAATTGTGCTCAAACCATCCAAGACATAACGTGGATTCAAGACGATTTCTTGATCCGGACCAACAACATCCGCTTCAAAAACTGCTTCGTTCTCGCCATAACTTTGCGAATGCGAACTGATGGTTAATTTTTTATCGCTTATTGCAAGCTTCATTTCTCCACTACGATTATCAGTAAAAATACTTGCTATCTTAGTTGCCCGCAAGAAATCACTCTTTGCCATTACCACTCTTGTTTCAAATTTTTGCGGCAAAATTTGCCTATAATCAGGATATTTGCCATTAATCAAGCGAGAAACCAACTGAATTCCATCTAGCTCAAAAAATATTTGGTTATCTTCGACAAAAATTTTAACATTCTTTTCATCATTTCCAATAATTCGAAGAAGTTCAAACATTGTACTAGAAGGAATGATTAATGAAGTTTCTTTTTCGATATAATTTCTATATTCCTCCCCGAAATTTCCTTCTTTTAAGGTTATCATCGCTTCGGCTAATCGAAAACTATCCGTAGCTGCCAAGGAAATTCGATCCGCTTCTAAAAGCATATTAATTCCAGTAAATTCAAGCCGCGTTTCGCCAAAAGCGATACAAGATGAAACCTGAGAAACTGCTTCTTTTATTTCTGTTGAACTCAAAATTAACAAACAATCACTCTTCGGCTCAGGAATAATAGGAAATTCATTGGAGTCTAATCCATTTATTTTTACTTGATATTGCCCACACGAAACAATTAAAATTTGTCCTGAAACTTCGAGATTGATACTTTCTTGCGCAGAAAGATTAGAAGCAAAATTACTCAATATTTTTGCAGGAACAGTGATCTTCCCCTCTCGCTCAATTTTAGCTCCAATGCTTGAAAATACTCCAATTTCAAGATTAGTTGCCAAAAAACGCAACCGCCCTTTACTTGTTTCAATTAAAATGTTGCTCAAAATCGGCAGAGTGGCCTGCTTCCCTGTAACCTTTTCTGTATTAAAAACAGCTTTTTTAAAATTTTCTTGTGTGCAAGTAACTTTCATTCTATTCTCAAATCGTGAAACGCAAACCGCGCAATAACTTCTTCTTCAATTAAAAGTGCCTGCTATGCGTTACAAAATATGTATAATTTAATTAAAATTGAAAATCTTCTTTTTTAAAATTTTCACATCCTCTTCCATTTTTTCATCTTCTTTTATTTGCTTGCTGATTTTCTTGAAGGCATGCAATGCTGTCGTATGATCTCTTCCTCCAAAAATCTCCCCAATGCCGGGATATGACGCATTCAACTCGGTTCGAATCAAATACATTGCTACTTGCCGAGGAACCGCTATTCTTTTTTTTCTTCCTTTATTTGTAATCTCTTTCTCTTCAATTCCATAAAATTCCGCAATCACCTTAATAACATCAGTATGATTTACTCCTTTTTTCTTTCGGCTAGCAATGATGTCAGATAAAACTTCTTTAACATAAACCATTGACGGGGTTTTTTTATTCAAATCACAACTGGCTATCACTCTATTCAACGCTCCTTCCAATTCTCGAATATTATTTTTGATGTTTTCCGCAATAAAACGCACCACATCTTCTTCAAGAAAAAAGTTTTTTTCAGCTGATTTTGCGCGTAAAATTGCCATCCTCGTTTCCAAATCAGGACTGCAAACATCCACAATCATTCCTCCTTCAAATCGACTCCTCAAACGATCCTCCAGAACCTGAATTTCCCGAGGAGGTCTATCGCTACTAATAACAATTTGCTTATTAAGTTGATACAAAAAATTAAAAATGTGAAAGAAAATATCTTGGGTCTTTTCTTTTCCGGAAATAAATTGAATATCATCAATTATCAAAAGGCTTATTTTTTGGTATTTTTCCTTGAACTGATCAATTTTTTGATTTTTAATTGAATCTACTAGCTCCGTAGTAAATCTTTCTGAAGAAATATAAATAATATTCTTTTCTGGATTTTTCTGAATAACTTCATTACCGATTGCCTGCAAAAGATGCGTTTTCCCCAATCCAACCCCCCCATAAATAAACAATGGATTATACGTATTTCCCAATTCCTGCGAAACAGCATAACAAGCAGCTCTAGCCAACTCATTATTTTCTCCCACGATAAAATTTTCGAAAGTATACCTGGGATTTATTTGATAAAAAGCTTGCTTTTGTTGCGCCATTCGATATGTATTTTCCGCAGTATTCAAATCCACTGTTTTACCCAGACGGTTGCCGGAAGATTTTTTTATCATATCAATGCTCTTGCTGGGCATATTTTTTTCTTGCGGATTATAAATCATAACTCAACTCTCTAACATCTTCTTGAAAATTACGAATAGCCTTAATGATATTGGAATTAAATTTATTTTCCAGCCATTCTTTTGCAAATCCATTTGGCACACCAACAACAACCTTCCCATTTTCATTAGAAAGAATGACGGTATCCTTAAACCAAGTAATAAATTGTGCTTTTGAAATAGAAAGTTCTATTTCCCCTAAAACAGCCTGCCAAAGCTCTTCATTACTCATTGCCATTTTTTTGGTAAATAATATAAATTAATTAAGACATCTGCAAAAAATATATGCAAGTGTGGTAAGTAAACTGGATTATAACATAATGAAGTTATTCACACTATATTTCTTGTGCATAAATCTGTTGATAACCTGTGCAAAAAAATCATCGCTTCTCTTTGCATTTTTTATTATACTTCAAATATCCCCTTCTTATCAAGAAAATATGCCTACTATTTTTTATACACAGCTTGCGACAAAAACTGTGCGCATTGTTGACCTTTTTCTTTTATACTGATATACTACACATCAGTCATAATTATAAAGCTCAATCTACAACAGCCTTATTCAAATAATCAGGACTGTTTAGCGAAACAATTCAATGTCTACAAAAAGAACATACCAACCGAAAAAACTTCGACGAAAAAGAAGACATGGATTTACAAAGAGAATGTCCACAAAAAATGGACAAGAAGTGCTAAAAAGAAGACGTCAGAAAGGAAGAAAAGTTCTTTCGGCCTAATTTAGCTAGCTCAATGTTGCCAAAAAAGAATCGCCTGTTAAAATCAGAAGACTTCAAAAATACTTCCTCCCAAGGAAGCTATTTTTCTTTTCAAAATTTATCCTTAAAATTTAAAAAAAACACCCTTCTCTATTCCCGTATTGGATTTTCAATTGGAAAAACACTTTCTCCAAAAGCAGTTGAACGCAATCGCGTCAAGCGAGTTCTCAGGGAATCTTTTCGTCAATTTTTACCAGAAATTGTCCCGGGATTCGATATTGTGGTATATTTCAAAAGAGATAATCAATCAAATGTCTTAATTGACAGCTCAAAAACTGTCGAAAGAATAGAAATACTCCTAATAAAAACAAAATTATTTAATATCAAAAAATAATATTCTAACCAGCTATTGATTGCTCCTATGCAAATCCACTGATTGCATCGAGAAAATCTTCGGCTCACAAAAAAAATGTCCGCACTTTTTTCCACTTTTGTTTCCCAGCCAATCTTAAACACCCTAATATTCCTTTATAATGTCATCCCTGGACACGATTTTGGGATTGCTATTATTCTCACAACAATCATTTTAAAATTTGTTCTTTTACCTCTTTCAAAAAAACAAATAGAGTCCCAGAAAAAAATGCAGGATCTTCAGCCTCAAATAAAAGAACTACAGGAAAAAAACAAAAGCAATAAAGAAAAGCAGACGAAAGAATTAATGCAATTTTACAAAGACAATAAGGTTAATCCTTTTGGCGGATGCCTACCATTGATTGTTCAATTGATTTTTTTAATTGCCATTTATCGCATCATAATCCAGATTTCCTCTTCCGGATTTGTTATTAATGCCCAAAATTTATATTCATTTGTGGCTAATCCTGGTAATATTAACCATCTTTTTATCGGACTAGTAGATCTCACAAAACCCAATATTATTTTAGCTATTTTGGCTGCTGCTGCCCAATTCTGGCAGACAAAAATGCTTATGCAAAAACAACCCCTATCTCCTTCAAAAGATGGTACGCCTGATTTCGCCCAAATGATGAGCAAACAAATGCTATTTCTTGGACCGATAATGACACTTTTCATTGGAATAAAATTTGCTGCCGGCCTGGCTCTTTATTGGCTCGTATCCACTCTTTTCGCTGTATTCCAACAACTTTATATTTTCAAGAAAAAATAATCTCTCATAGCAAGGAACTATTCCCTTTTCCTGGCTTTCTGCTATTATTATAAAAAGGTAAATAACGAACTTACAAATATCTATGAATGAAGATAACAGCGAGATTATCCAAAAATCAGTAAAAGAGATTCTTTCCTTAATGGGCTTCACTTGCCAGGTGGAAATAAAAACTGAAACCATCGACGATCAAGAAAGCATCGTTTGCAATGTCCTGATTGGGGAAGATTCCAATTTTCTTATTGGTCAGCATGGAATAAATCTTCAATCTCTTCAACACATTGCTCGCCTTATTACCAGAAAAAAAACTGATGACCGTATAAAATTTATTTTGGATGTCAACTCATACAGACAGCAAAAAAATCAAGGCATCATTGAGCAAGCAAGAGAACTGGCAAAACAAGCAATCAGTGAAAAAAAGGCTATCGTTATGCGTCCGATGTCCGCCTATGAAAGAAGATTGGTTCATATGGAGTTCAGTGGGGATGATAATATTTCTACTGAAAGTATCGGCGAAGGAGATGAAAAAAAGATTGTCCTCAAGCCATCTTCGGAAATCTAGAGAAAAATTAAGAATCAAAAATTAAGAATTATAAACTAATATAATCCGGCGTGATCGCATCAGGAGTCTTTAATTCTTAATTCTTAATTCTTAATTTCAAACAATTGATTGCCAGAAAAATCGCTTATAATGTGGTTTTTAATGCCACAGCCAAAGTTCTCTCGACAGCATTGGCGCTTGTCGGAATTGGCTTTATTACACGCTATCTGGGACAAGAAGGATTTGGAGAATATGCCACCGCCTTGGCGTTTTTTTCTTTTTTCGGAGCACTGGCTGATTTAGGTCTTTATTCCGTTGCCACTCGAGAAATATCACGCGAAGGAGCCAATGAAGAAGAAATCATTGGAAATGTTTTTTCGCTTCGCGTTTTCACTTCCCTTTTGATTTTTATTATCGCACCCCTGATTGTCTATTTTTTTCCCTACTCAATCGAGGTAAAAAAAGCCATTCTTCTTACTGCCGCCGCTTTTGTTTTTTCCTCCAGCTATATGGTTCTCAATGGAGTTTTTCAAAAAAACCTAGCGATGGACAAGGTGGCCATAGTTGAATTGATTGGAAAAGTCATTCAAACTGCTATAATAATTCTAGCAGCTACCAATGATTGGGGCTTTTTGGCAATCATCTCATCAATTTTGTTTTATATGATTTTCAATTTCTGCTTAATTTTGCTTTTTAGCCGAAAGTATGTCAAATTCCATTTGCATTTTAATCTTGTTTATTGGAAAAAATTCCTCAAAATGTCCGCCCCGATGGGAATTTCGGTTATTATCACATTCTTGTATTTCAAAATGGATACCATTTTACTTTCAGTTATCAAGGGAAGCGCGGATGTTGGAATTTATAACGCCGCCTATAAAATTATTGAAAATATCACTTTTTTCCCAGCAATGATTGTCGGCCTCACTCTTCCGCTCACTTCCCAGTTTATTTTCTCCCAAAAAGAAAGATTCCGTGAAATATCCAACAAGACCGCCAAGGTTTTCTTTTTACTGATTATTCCTCTTGTGGTTGCTGTTATGTTTCTGGCT
>JALNYX010000040.1 GCA_023229615.1 Candidatus Moraniibacteriota bacterium | reverse complement strand
TTAGTGCAGTCGAATCTGGGGAATTTTACCGGCGATTGGACAAAAGAGCCGACCTATTTGCGCGGGGAAACTTGTCAGGGAATTTATGTGAATTTCAAAAATGTCTTGGACAGTTCGCGCGTAAAAGTGCCATTTGGAATCGCCCAAATTGGCAAAGCGTTCCGCAATGAAATCACTGCGCGCCAGTTCATTTTTCGCAAAAGAGAATTTGAACAGATGGAAATGCAAATGTTCGTGCGTCCGGAAGAAGAAATGGAAGTTTATGAGGATTGGCGAAAAAAACGCTGGCAATATTATCTTGATTTGGGAATTAGCGAGAAAAATCTCAAATGGCATCAGCACGAAAATTTGGTTTTTTATGCCAAGGCGGCTTGGGATATTGAATACAATTTTCCGTTTGGGTTCAAAGAATTGGAAGGAATTCATGCGCGTGGGGATTATGACCTTACTCAGCATAGTAAATTTTCCGGACAGAAGTTGGAATATCAAGATCCGAAAACCAATGATAAATATGTTCCTCATATAGTGGAAACTTCCGTGGGAGCGGACCGCACATTTCTTGCGGTTTTGACAGAGAGTTATACCGAAGAAAAATTGGAGGATGGAAGTGAGCGAGTGGTGCTCAAATTTCCCAAAAAGTTGGCACCGATTAAGGCGGCGATTTTTCCATTACTCAAAAACAAGCCGGAGCTTGTCGAAAAAGCGCGCGAGGTATATGATGTTTTGAAGGGAGAATTTATGTGCGAGTTTGATGACAATGGAAATATTGGCAAAAGATACCGCCGACAAGACGAAATTGGAACGCCATATTGCATCACAGTGGATTTCGATTCGCTGTCTGATAATACAGCCACTGTGCGCGACCGCGACGCAATGAAACAAGAAAGGATTAAGATAGAAGAATTGAAAAAATATTTATTAGAGGGATTGATAGCTTAGCAAGTTTAAGATCTCCATACTTGAATTGTCTTCGGTTTGTTTTCTGAAAAATAATTAATTTTTCTTTTTCCAATTGTCCCTTTTGGTTTTATTATTCTTTCTTTGTTAAAGTTCGGTTGGTTTGAGTAAAACGTTTTTTATTTATACGCACAAAGACAAGAGTAAAAAGAAAAATTAATTATTTTTCAGAAAACTGAACGTTTTTTATTTAATTAATGGATTGTGAAATTATGAAAAATAAAGTATTTAAAGAATTTCGAGAAAAATTGTTGGAACTTTGGCATTTGAATTCTGCTTTGGCGGTTTTGTCTTGGGACCAAGAAGTGAATATGCCGGAAAATGGTGCTGATTTGAGAGCGAAAACCATCGCCAGTCTTGCTGGGCTTTTGCATGGGAAATTTGTATCCAAAGAATTTTCGACAGTAATCAATAAAGTGAAAAAGTTTTCTGATAATGGTGAACTTAACAAAAAGGAAACGGCGATTTTTCGTGAGGTTTGGAGAGAATTTTCCAGAGAAGAAAAGTTGTCATCAGAATTCGTGGAAGAATTGGCCGAGCTGTGTTCAAAATCTCAATCCGTTTGGTCTGAGGCGAGAAAAAAATCAAATTTTAAAATCTTTCAACCTTATTTAGAAAAAATAGTTGAACTCAAAAGAAAAGAAGCAAAATTTGTCGGATATGAAAAATCTCCCTATGACGCACTTATTGATACATACGAACCGGGAATGACTTCTGAGGAGTTGTCGGTTATTTTTTATGAACTGAAAATTTTTCTTGTGGATATTTTGCAGAAAATTAAAAAATCAAAAAAGAAAATTGATGCAAGAAAATTGAAAGGAAATTTTCCAATTGAAAAGCAAGAAAAATTGAACAAATTTATTGCGGAAAAAATGGGTTTTAATTTTGAATCAGGAAGGATGGATATTAGTACTCATCCATTCACGACTAATTTCCATCCGGATGATGTTCGGATTACAACTCGATATGACGAAAAAAATTTATTTTATTCTGTTTTGAGTACAATTCATGAAACAGGACACGCTTTGTATGAACAGGGAATTGAGATGAAAAATTTTGGAACTCCACTAGGGGAATCAATTTCATTGGGAATTCATGAGTCGCAATCGCGCATTTGGGAAAAAAATATTGGACAGAGCCAGGAATTTTGGAAATGTTTTTATCCCGATTTGAAAAAAAACTTTCCGGATGTATTTCGGAAATTGAAATTAGTTGAACTTTACGAAGTGATAAATGAAGTGAAGCCTTCTTCGATAAGAACTGAAGCTGATGAATTGACTTATAATCTGCACATTATTTTGCGCTTTGAAATTGAAAAAGAGCTAATTGAAGGGAGTATTGAAGTGGCGGATTTGCCGAAAATTTGGAACTCGAAAATGAAGGAATATTTGGGAATTAAAATTCTCAAAGATTCTCAAGGAATTCTTCAGGATGTTCATTGGTCGGGCGGATCAATTGGATATTTCCCAACCTATACTCTGGGAAATCTGTATGCGGCGCAGTTGTATGCGAAAATCAAAAAAGATATTCCGGATCTGAAAAAGGAAATTGAAAATGGAAACTTCGAAAATATTCTTGCTTGGCTTCGAAAAAACATTCATACTCATGGAAAATTATATACTGCCGATGAGTTGATTCGAAAAATTACCGGAGAAACGTTGAGCAGCAAGTATTTTATGGATTATATAAATAATAAATACGGAAAAATTTATGAATTATAAAAAAACGCAATTGAAAAACGGATTGCGAATCGTTACGGTGCCAATGGAAAATACCCAGACAGCGACCGTGGTGGTGATGGTGGGTGTGGGGTCGCGATATGAAAGCGAAAAAGAAGCGGGACTTTCCCATTTTATTGAGCATATGTTTTTCAAGGGAACAAGCAAACGTCCGACAACGCTTGATATTTCCGAGGAGTTGGACTCCATCGGCGGGGAATTCAACGCGTTTACGGGAAAAGATATGACTGGATATTATGCCAAGGCGAGTGCGGAAAATTTCAATGTAGCTTTGGATGTGGTGGCGGATATGTATCTCAATTCTAAAATTGAAGAAGAGGAAATTTCAAGAGAAAAGGGGCCTATTATTCAAGAATTGAATATGTATAAGGATAATCCTCAGCGCAGTGTGGGTGATGTTTTTGAAAAACTTTTGTATGGTGAAAATAATTTGGGCAGAGAAATAGTTGGATATAAAAAAACCATCAAGTCTTTTGCGCGAAAGGATTTTGTTGATTATATGAAAAGGTTTTATCTCGCCAATGACACAGTGGTTTGCGTGGCGGGAAAAATCGATGAGAAAAAAGTGATCGCTCAAGTGGAGGAATATTTTTCCAAAATGCCGAAAGGGAAAAAACCGGCGATTGAAAAAGTTTTGGAAAATCAAGCCACACCGGCAGTGAAAATAAAATTCAAAAAAACCGACCAAACACATTTTATTTTGGGAAATCGCGCTTTCAAGAGAGATCACAAAGATCGTTTCGCGTTGGGACTTCTGGCGACCATTTTGGGAGGGAATATGTCTAGCCGGCTCTTCATCGAAGTGCGCGAACGTCGAGGTTTGGCGTATTATGTCCGCACGGCTACGGAAAATTTTGATGATTGCGGATACATTGAAACACAATCTGGAGTGGAGCATAAGAATTTGGAAAAAGCGATCGAAGTTATTTTGGGCGAGTACAGAAAAATGACTGTTGAAAAAGTGAGTGAAAAAGAACTTCGAAAATCAAAAGATTATCTCAAAGGGAGAGGGGTTATGGGTTTTGAAGCATCGGATGAGGTGGCGATGTTTTTTATTGATCAAGAAGTGAAAAAAGAAAAAATAATGACATTAGAAGAGATATTTGCTAAAATTGACGCAGTGACGGTCGAAGATATTCAAAGAGTGGCAAAAAATATTTTCTTGAAAAATACTTTGAATTTGGCAATAATCGGTCCGCATAAAAATAGTAAGAAGTTTGAAAAGTTGTTGAAATTATAGAAGGACTTGCATATCTAAATAATTCTCGTATGATTTTCCGAAAAAAATATCATTTTCTCCTGCCATTTCGAGGGACGCGGGCAAAAGCGAAAATAATATTTTTCCGGAAAATCGGGAGTTTGGTTATTTAATCGCGCAAGTTCTAAAATAAAATAATGCAGAAAACATCCATCAATATTGTAACTGAAGTGATTTTCAAAGTGGTTTTAGTAGCACTTGGACTTTGGTTTTTGTATGCCGTCAGGGATATCGTAGCTGTTTTTTTTGTTTCAGTTATTTTAATGGCGGCACTAGAACCGACAGTAAGGTGGTTTCAGAGAAGAAAAGTAAACCGCGTTTTGGCGGTTACGTTAGTGTATCTTCTGTTATTCTTGATTATCGGAATTTCAATTTCTTTTATGGTTCCTGCGGTCATTGTCCAATTCCAGGAATTTTCTCGGAATCTCCCGAGTTATTTGGAGGGAATATCTAATATCGCCAGTGGATTGAATAAATATTTTCAAACACAAGGGATATCTTTTAGTAGTCAGGATATTTTTTCTAATTTAAGAGGTAATTTCGGCAACTTGTTTTCGAGAACGCTGGGAGTTTTTTCCGGATTGTTTTCATTTGTAGTTATCATTTCTATGGCCTTTTATATGTCGGTCAAGGAGGATGGAATGGAAAAATTTTTCCAATCAATTACTCCGAAAATATATGATAACTATGTTGTTTCCTTGGCTAAAAGAATAAAAAGTAAAATAGGAAAATGGATGTTGGGGCAAATATTGCTAATGGTAATAATTTTTCTTTTGGATTTCTTGGTGTTATATCTGTTGGGAGTGCCTTATGCTTTGATAATTGCAATTATTGGGGGAATTTTGGAAATCATTCCTTATATTGGTCCGACTGTTTCAACTATCATTGCCGGAGCGATGGGATTGTTGTTTTCTCCGATAAAGGGGCTTCTGGTAATAATCGGATATATTTTGATCCAAGTAGCGGAAAATAATGTTTTTGTTCCTCAAATAATGAAAAAAGCGGTAGGACTCAATCCTTTAGCAGTGATTTTAGCCTTGCTTATTGGAGCGAAAATTGGCGGTGTTTTGGGGGCGATTTTGTCGGTTCCAATAGCGACAATCGCGGGGGTTTTGATTGGGGACTGGATGGCATTTCGAGATGCGTCAAAAGAATAGCAATAGAATCGCAATTAATGAAAAGATGATGTCATTTGCCGAGTTTCGCAAAGTCCAAGTTCTTTCTGGAGAAAAAGGAGGATATTTGTGAATCCAGGCATGAAAGAGAAAAAGTTTTTTCAGAATTTTAAAATTCAATTTCCAGTAAAGCACGGTGAATAAATCGGGGAGCATGGAAAAAAAAGATCCCAGGAGGATGGAAAATGTTTCGGAAGGTTTGGGATTTTTGAAGATAATGAAAAATCCGACAATCGCCATTGCGAAAAAAAGATCCAGTGCGACTTTCCACCAGGTATTTTCCAGAGTTGATTGGCGGTCAAGATATTCGCCATGGCGAAAAGAGTCCATGATATAATGAATAACCAGGGAAAAAATAATGATTATCCATGGATTGCCGAAGTTTTTTCCAATAGCCGCTCCGGCCAAGGCATGAGTAGTTAAAATCATCTTATTATTTTTTTATGACTTGCACACTTAAACTAATCAAGAGTTGTTTTTCCGAAAAAATATCATTTTCTCCGGTCCTTTCGAGGGACACGGACAGCTACGAAAATAATATTTTTTCGGAAAAACGGGATCGGGATATTAAATATGTAAATCCTAAGTTTAATATTTTTTTTAACATATTAACATTCGCTCGTACCCTTGTTTAAATGCTAAAATTTTAATAGGCTAAAATTATTTTATGTTATATATTGTTGCCACTCCGATAGGAAATCTTGAAGATATTACTTTGCGAGCCATTCGAATTATGAAAGAGGCTGATTTTGTGGCGTGTGAGGATACACGAGTGACGCGGAAATTGACAGCGCATTACGAGATTGAAACTCCTCTTATATCCTACCACCAGCACAGTAAATTGCAAAAAATTGATTTCATTATTTCCAAATTAAAAGAAGGAAAAAATATCGCTTTGGTGACGGATGCTGGAACGCCGGGAATTTCTGATCCGGGAAATATTTTAGTGGCGGAGGCGGTGAAAAATGGAATTGATATCGCCACAATTCCTGGCGCTTCGGCACTGGCGGCACTTGCTAGTGTGGCGGGAATTGATATGCAGAAGTTTATTTTTTTGGGTTTTCCTCCGCACAAAAAAGGCAGAGAAACGTTTTTTAAAGAGGTGATTGCACAAAAATATCCGGCGGTTTATTATGACAGCGTGCATCGAGTAATTAAAAATTTAGGATTGCTTCAAGAATTGGGATGCGAAAAAAATGTTATCCTCGGAAGAGAATTAACAAAAATGTTCGAGGAAATTGCAAGAGGAAGTATTGAAGAAATATTGAAATATTTTGAAAATAATCCAGTAAAGGTGAAGGGTGAATTTGTAATTATTATTTACAGCATTTGAGTATTTGGATAATTTTCTCATGGTTTTCCGAAAAAATATCATTTTCTCCGATCCTTTCGAGGGACACGGACAGCTGCGAAAATAATATTTTTCCGGAAAACCGAATGTCTGGTTATTTAATCAACACAAGTTTTAATTTGCTAAAAGAATATGAAAGACAAATTTTATATCACAACTCCGATTTATTACGCCAATGCGGCTCCGCATATCGGACATGCATATACAACTGTGGCGGCAGATGCTTTGGCGCGGTTTTACAAATCTCAAGGAGCGAATGTTTTTTTGCTAACCGGAATGGATGAGCATGGAGCCAAAATTCAGAAGGCAGCTGAAGAGGCAGGAAAAAGTCCGCAAGAATTTGTGAATGGCATAGCGGAAATATTTGAAGGTCTTTGGAAAATTCTTGAAATTGAAAATAATGGATTTATTCGAACTACTAATGAAAAGCACAAGGAGGCGGTGCGAAAAGTTTTGCAAATTCTTTTTGAAAAAGGCGCAATTTATAAAGGGGAGTATGAAGGATTATATTGTACCGGATGCGAACAATTCAAAAGTGAAAATGAATTGGTTGATGGAAAATGTCCGGATCATAATATTGCGCCGGAGATGACAAAAGAAGAATGTTATCTTCTGAAAATGACCGAACTTCAAAAAGAACTGATTGAAAAAATCGAATCAGATGAATTTCAGATTGCGCCGGAAAGATATAAGAAAGAGATTCTTTCTTTTTTGGAAGGACAAAAATTGGAAGACGTTTCTATTTCTCGCAAGAATATTTTATGGGGAATTCCATTACCTTTTGACGAAGAGCATACTACTTATGTTTGGGTAGACGCTTTCCTTAATTATTTGACTGGCTTGGGATGGAATGGGGATTTGAATGATGTTCCAAAACAATGGCCGATGGATGTCCAATTGATTGGAAAGGATATTTTGCGGGTGCACGCGACCATTTGGCCGATTATGCTTTTGCATCTCGGATTACCTTTGCCAAAAAAACTTTTTGTACACGGACATATTCTTTCCGGCGGAAAAAAGATGAGCAAAACTTTGGGAAATGCAATCGGAATTGACGAAATGATCCAAAAATTCGGCTCGGATGGAACAAGATATCTGCTTCTTAGCGCCGGAACATTCGGAGATGATGTGGATGTGACGATGGAACGGATGATTGAAAAATATAATGCCGATTTGGCAAATGGTTTGGGAAATCTTGTTTCGCGAGTTATTAAACTTCTTCAAAATTTCCAATTTCCAATTTCCAATTTCCAATTAATTTCCAATGATAAAATTTTCAATTTAATAAATAATTTGGAAATTGATAAAGCCACTGAGTTTATTTGGAAAATTGTGAGAGATGCAAATAAATATATTGAAGATACAAAGCCTTGGGAGTCGGCGAAAGATGAAAGTAGGAAAGAGGAGTTCGAAAAAGTTATGCAGAAATTAGTGGATGATTTGGGTTTAATTGCTGAATTGTTAACACCTTTTATGCCTCAAACTTCGGAGAAGATCAAAAAATCACTGGAAACAAAAAAATTGGATGAAGTTTTATTTCAGAGAATAAAATGATCGATACTCACGCCCATCTTGACGACAAACAGTTTAACAAAGACCGCGAGGAAGTAATCTTGCGGGCTTTTGAAAATGGGGTGGAAAAGATTATCAATATTGGAGCGGATTTGGAAGGAAGTCGGGCATCGGTAGAATTGGCAAAAGCACACAAAAATATTTTTGCAGCGGTCGGGTTGCATCCACACTGTTTTGGTGAAGATAAGGAGGTTGGGGAGTTTGGGGATGTTGGGGGGATTGGGGAATTGGCAAAAAATGAGAAGGTGGTGGCGATTGGGGAGATTGGGCTGGATTATTTTTTTTACGAAGCATATAGCATAGAACAGATAGTAAAAATAAAACAGCGCCAGAAGAAAGGTTTTGTGGCACATTTGGAATTGGCGCAGGAATTGGATTTGCCGGTTATTATTCATTGCCGGGCATCTAGAGAAAATTCAGATGACGCATATGAGGATATATACCAAATAATTTTTAGTTCAAAATTCAAAGTTCAAAATTCAAAGTTTGTGTTTCACTGTTATAGTGGAAACTTGGATTTTACCAAAAAATTATTACAACACAAAAATA
>JALNYX010000039.1 GCA_023229615.1 Candidatus Moraniibacteriota bacterium | reverse complement strand
CTGCCCGTGTCCCTCGAAAGGGCCGGAGAAAAAGATATTTTTTCGGAAAACCTAACGAATATTTCTTGAGCGTATAAGTCCTAAAATAATTTTAGAAATTTAAAGAAACTTGTTTTTCTTTTTCATCCAGTGCCAAATTAACCATTTCATCGGCAATTTTGTTTTTTTCTCTCGGCACGTGAAAAAATGAAACTTTTCCAAAATCCAGCATCAAATTCCAAATCTCAATAAAATATTTCTGAATCCGCTCTTCTTTTAATTTGTACTTGTGCGTGAGCTGTTTAACTACCAATTCGCTATCCAAAAAACATTCAATTTCCGATTGCTTGGCTTTGGTTTTTCCCAACAGTACTTTTGTTTTTTGCAAACCCAAAATAAGCGCCTCGTATTCCGCTTCGTTGTTGGTTTTTTTTCCGATACATTCTCCAAATTTTTTCCCAAGAGTTTCAATCCAAACTCCGACTGCCGCCGGTCCAGGATTCCCCCGCGACCCGCCATCAGTAAACATCACAATTTTTTCCATATGTAATAATTTTACCATCCAAACGATTTACGGGCAAATTCCAAAAATTACAGAACTTTTAAATCAATGATTTTTAGTTGGATTTTCTTGCTTCCGTTCCATTGGTCTTGCTCGAGATTAAAAGCGATATCAACTTTATCTCCTGTTTTTATTTCTCGAAATTTCTCTGGAACAGAAAATCCAATAGCTTCAAAAATTCTTGGCGAGTCGTCATCGGGACGAAGGAATAACTTCAAATGTTTTTCTCCGTTGCCTACCCATTTGAGATCCTGAACAATAAAATTTCGAGCGGAAAAAATCGGTTCCGGATTTCCTTGTCCAAACGGCTCCATTCGCCTAACTTCATCCGACAACTTGAATCCAATGTCCTCAGCTGAAATCTCAGCATCAATATTAATCTCCACTGACACATCCACCCCTTCCAATTTCTTTTCAATGACCAAATCCAATTTCTGGCAAAATTTCTCAAAATTTTCATTTTTCACCGTTACTCCGGCCGCCTGGCTATGCCCACCGAATTTTTCCAAAAACTCACCACATTCCTCAATGACCTCGATAATATCCAATCGAGGGATACTGCGAAAAGAACCGCTACTCGTTTGCTTTTCCTTTTTGAAAACTGCCGTCGGCTTGCCATATTTATCTGCCACTCTTCCAGCCGCTAATCCCACAATACCCAATGGAAAATGCTCGCTTCTGGCAAAAATAAATTTCTTGTCTTTGAAGTTTTTCTCTGCCAAGGACAAGACCTCATCCACAATTTGCTTGGTAACTTTTTGTCGATTTTGATTATGCGCCTCAACCTCAAGTGCCATTTCTCGCGCCTTGACCGGATCATTTTCCAAAAGAAGATCAAAAGCAATCTTGGCATGATCCATCCTGCCTGCCGCATTAATCCGAGGCGCAATTTGAAAGGAAATTTTTTGCGTATCCGGAAAATTATCTTCATCAATTTGGATTCTTCCAACTTTGAAAAGTTCCAAAATTCCAATGCGCCTGGTTTTGGAAAGAACTACTAATCCGTATTTAACTAAAGTTCGATTTTCTTTCACTAATGAAACACAATCCGCCACTGTTCCGATCGCCACCAAATCCAAAAGCCATTTGAGTTGATCCTCTTTTTCCGGTAAAAATTTCCCGCAAAGCGCTTGCGCCAATTTGAAAGCCACCCCGACTCCCGCCAAATCTCCACAATCACAAGTATTATCCTTCAACTTCGGATTTATCACTGCATCCGCCAAAGGAATATTCTCCGGAACGTGATGATGATCGGTAATAATCACATCCATCCCCAACTCCTTGACCCGCGCCACTTCGGCAATACTTGTTATTCCACAATCAACCGTAATAATCAAATTAATTCCCTCCTCGGAAAATTTCTCCACCGCCGCCATATTCATTCCATATCCTTCCAACTCCTTATTGGGAATATATGACTGCGCCTCAATTCCAAGCCAACTCAACGCTTGCTTCAAAACCAAAGAAGCTGTGATACCATCCGCGTCATAATCTCCAAAAATCAAAACCTTTTCCTTTTTTTCACGCGCCTGACCAATCCTCTCCACTGCCTTTTCCATTCCGGAAAACTCCAATGGATCGCTCAAATCATTCTCATAATCCGGATGCAAAAAACTGTCCACTTCATTTTGATTTTTCACTCCACGACGAAAAAGAATCTCCAGCACAACCGGATGGAGATTATACAATTCTTTATTAGGCATATCAACTTTCTGTAATACTTTCCAATTCATTGTCCTGATCTGATTAAATTATAATTTTCACATCCACTGCCACTGCTTTTTTGTTATTATAAACAAGCAGAGGATTGATATCAAATTCCAAAACAGATTCCGCTTCCCGAGCCAGCTCCATCACGGAATGCAAAATCTCCGCCATTTCAGAAACATCCATCGGCTTTTGTCCTCTTGTTGATTGAAACAAAAATCCAATATTGCTAGCCAACAAATGTTTTTGAATTTCTTCTGCGTTCATCGGTGAGATCAAAAAATTCACTTGCTTAAAAATCTCCGTATAAATTCCTCCCAAACCATAGACAACTACCGGTCCGAATGACGCGTCGTGTTTGATCCCGACAATCAACTCCATCTTGATATCCTGCATCGGTTGAATAATCAAATTTTCATTTGGAAAATTTTTGCGCAATCGTCCCAACGCCTCATCAAGTTCCTGCTCGTTTTTTATTCCCAAAATCAATCCCTCCTTATCGGTTTTGTGCAAAGTTTTGTCGCTGTCTACCTTAGCAACCATTGGAAATCCAAAATTTAAACCGCCAGGCATTCCGTCTTTCACGTTTGCAAAGTCAACCGTATTAACCCCATATAGTCCCATAATTTCCGCAGCCTCTGAAAAAAACAGTGCCGTGCGTCCGTCATTTTTTGCTTTAAAAATAATCTCCTCAACTTTTTTAACGCGCGCCTGATTCTTTTTTGTCTCAGAAACAGCGAACAAAGATTCTCTTGCCTTTCCCCATTTGTAATATTTTTCCAAAGCCAAAACCGCCCGATCAGGAAATGGAACATTGGGAATCCCGCTTTCTTGCAATTTTTTCAAAGCTTTCTCGATTTTTTCTCCTCCAATAAAAGCCACCAAAACATTTTTATCAGTATTCCTTTTGAATTTTATTATCTCATCGGCGATTTTTTCCACCGGCGTTTGGTCTTGCGGAGTAAGAAGACAAAGTATTGAACCTGCCTCCGTATCATTGCAAACTTCCAAAGTTTTAGAATAACGGACTTCATCCGCATCGCCCAAAAGATCAATCGGATTTTCTACCGAAGATTCGCTTGGCAAAAATTCCCTCAATTTTTCTTTCGTCTTATTTTCAATTTCAGCCAATTTTATTTTTTTATTTTCAAAAGCATCTGTCGTCAAAACTCCCGGTCCGCCGGCATTAGTCACCACGATTACATTTTCATTTTTCACTGCCGACGATTTGGATATTACTTCTATCAAATCAAAAAAGTTTTCCAAATTTTCGGCGCGAACAACTCCCGCTTTGGAAAAAGCTTCATTCATTATAGCGTCGCTTCCTGCCAAAGCGCCTGTGTGAGAAGAAATCGCTTTTTGCGCCCTATCGGTTTTTCCAGCCTTAAGAACAACAATCGGTTTTTTTGCCGAAACCCGGCGCGCAACTTCCACGAATTTCTCTCCCTCCTTAATTCCTTCCAAATACAACCCAATCACATCAACATTTTCATCTTCTCCGAAATATTCAATCAACGCTATTTCATTCATTTGCATTTCATTCCCTACGGAAACCAAATTGGAGAATTTAATATTCTCTTTTTTTGCAACATCCATCAGTGCCACCACCAAAGCTCCCGATTGGGAAACAAAAGCCACATTTCCCGCTTCCGACATTCCGCCGGCAAACGACGCATTGAGTTTTATTTTTGGATTAATAAACCCAAGGCAATTGGGACCCAAGATATTCAAATTTTTTTCTTCGGCTATCGCCCTCAATTCATCTTCCTTCCTTTTTCCCTCCATTCCGGTTTCAGAAAAACCAGCAGAAACAATCACGAAATTTTTCACCTTTTCTGAAGATTTTTTCACCGCTTCCAAAGCAAAATCAGCCGGAATCGCCACGATCGCCAAATCAACCGCTTCTTCTATTTCCTCCAGGCTTTTGTAGCATTTACGGTCAAACAATTCATCGTGTTTTGGATTAACCAAAAAAACCTTGCCGGAATATCCCAATTCCAAAAGATTTTTGGCGATTGTATTTCCGACTTTACCCAAATTAGCTGTCGCTCCGACAACCGCCACCGAAGAAGGATTAAAAAATTTCTCCAACTTATTTTTTTCTTCTTTCGCCTTATTTTTAAATATATTAAACATACTTCTCAAAACGCATAGCGTAAAAATAATTATAAATTCCAAATTTCATACGCTTCCCGCTTTATGCCTCACGTTCCGCGCCTCTTCATTATATCTCAAACTTCGCCTCCAGGCAAAATCAAAAAAATCGGAGCTCAGCTCCGATTTTTTTGATTTTTTACTTTTCTTCTTCTCGAAGCTGTTCAATCAATCTTTTCTGCTCACGAGAAAGTTTTTTTGGAATTTCCACAATTATTTTCACCAAATGATCTCCGCGACCTCTTCTGCCGAGAATTGGCGCTCCTTTGTCGCGAATGCGAAACAATTCTCCTGATTGAGTGCCATCTGGAATTTTCATTTTTACCTTTCCGTCAACAGTTTCCACTTCAATCTTATCGCCCAAAACGGCTTGCGCAAAACTGATTTTTTCCGTTGACAAAATATTATTCTCCTCCCGCTTGAATTTTTTATGAGGAAGAATATGCACATTCACATACAAATCTCCTGCCGGCGCGCCTGCTTCTCCCGCTTCGCCTTTTCCTTGCGCTGAAATCGTCTGCCCGGAAAAAATTCCCGCGGGAATTTCTACTCTCACAACCTCTTCTTGTCGCACTCGGCCGTCGCCTCCGCATTTGCTGCATTTTTTAGAATAAATTTTTCCTTTTCCATGACAAGTCGGACAAGTTGATGTCTGAGAAAAAGTTCCCAAAATACTGCGCACTGTTCTTTGAATTTTTCCCCTTCCTTTACATGTCGCGCAAGTTTCTTCTTTTTCCCCCGGTTCCCCGCCCGTTCCATAACAATGATCACAAGTCATTCTTTTATAAAGCCTGAACTCTTTTCGCACTCCATTAACCATCTCTTCAAAGGAAATCTCTGTGTCCACTTGAATATCTTGTCCTGCCTTTTGATTTGAACTGCCTCTTCCTCCGCCAAAAATATCAGAAAAAATATCAGAAAAATCTCCTCCACCAAACTCAAATCCGCCTTGCTGTCCGCCAAAACCCTGGAAACCGGAAAAATCAAAACCGCCAAAACCTTGTCCGCCTCCACCACCGGACTGATTGAAATTCTGTCCAAATTGATCATATTGCGCGCGCTTGGTTTTATCAGAAAGCACTTGATAGGCTTCGTTTATTTCCTTGAATTTCGCTTCATCTCCTCCTGATTTGTCCGGATGATGTTTGTGCGCCAATTTGCGATAAGCCTTTTTTATTTCATCATCGGAAGCGCCTTTTTCCACGCCCAATGTTTTATAATAATCATTTGCCATTTTTTTGAAAATTTTATATATATTACAACCTCTCCGACAATTCTACTACAAACAAAAAAAATTAGCAATCCCCAACACAGAGTGCTAATCTTTCATCTTCACAATCCCATAAGAATTAACATCAGATTTGGAATTTCCGTCCTTTGCATCTAATGAATCAAGAAAAGTGGAAGAATAACCTTTTCTCTATCAATAAAAAACTGTTTTTTTGAAAATATAACATACCTTTCAATTTTATTTTTTTTAGCAACCGATTCAATAAAAGCAAATTTTTCACGGCGCATATCCTCCCGATACTTCACTTCGATCAACTTCAGCTTTTTTTGATCAAGCGGATTATCCCCTGCCACAAAATCTATTTCTTTGCCTCGTTTTTTCAAAAAAGAAAGATGCTCGAAATTTTTCCTCAAAATATTATATGCATATGTTTCAGCCAAATGTCCGACAATTTGCGCCTTTATTACAGAATCTAGATTTTTTTCCAAAAAATAAAAATTGGTACTGGCGACATAAATCTTTTTGAGTTGCCTGCGACTTTTGCGGAAAGATTTTGTATAATTATAGGCAACATTCAAAAGCAAGCTTGATTGGAAATATTCCAGATATTTATTTAATGTTTTTTTGTCTATCTCCGCTTCCCCGGCTACGTTTTGCAATTGGAGCGCATTGCCGGTTTCCTGGATGAAAATTTCAAATAAAAATTTCAACTCATCAACTTTTTCAATACCAAATATCTTTGGAATATCAAATTCAATGGTTTTTTTATAAACCGCTTCTTTGATATATTTTCTCGCCACTTCTTCATTCTGTTCGGAAACAATTTCCGGGAATTGACCGCGCGACATAAATCTTTCAAAAAGAACAACAATTTCCTCTCCGAATCGCGCTAAAAAATTTTCAATTTTCACTTTCTTGCCAATAATACTTTCCAAATCAAATTTCCCCAAATCAAAAACTATATCATTATATTCCTGAATCATATTTTCATCCGCCGAAATTAATTCCAAGTATTCAGCAAAACTCAAAACATCCAGACTGAATTCATAAATTCTTCCCGCCAGGCTTTCTGTGGATTTTTTTCTCAAAAACAAGGAAGATGAACCGGATATAATGAATTTCAGATTGGGATTGGCATCATAATACCGCTTCAATATATGTTGCCATTTGCTGGCATATTGAATTTCATCCAAGAAAACATATGTCCGTTCTTTTTTATTTTCCAAAAAATTTTCAAAAAAAGCATCCAAGTAATTTTCCAATTTGATTGTTTTTGAGAGCAAAGCTTCATCGAAACTTAAAAATAAAATATTTCTTCTTTCCACTTTTTTATTTTCAATCAAATGGCTAATCATCTGATTAAGCAATACGGTTTTGCCGACGCGTCGCAAGCCGACGATTGAAAGAATTTTCCGGTATGGCAAATAAGTAATAATTTTATCAAAAAGATGTCTTTTGTAAAAATTATTTCCCAAAATAAAAGAATTTTCCGTATTCCAGTGCGAATTTTGTCGGTTTATTTCCCTTAATATAAGCTCTTTTTTCATATTTTTACATTTACTAGTACAGCAATACCAATAAATGTAGCATTATTGAGTAATCCTGTCAATATAGAATATTCATCTTCACAACCCCATCAGAATTGACATCAGATAATAATATTGTAAGTTTTATCTCTTATATTGCATTTTTAATTTTCAATTTTCAATTTTTCCGCCCAAGGCGGACCAGCCTTGGGCTGGCAATTTCTAAACAATTTTCAATGATTTAATTTTTTTAATTTTCTTTGCTAAAAATCCCAATTCTTTCTTCCGGATTATAATTCATAAATTCCAAAATTGAAAATTGTTTGAAAATTAGAAATTAGAAATTGAAAATTTTTCTTGATTCCTATTATTTGATTTGTCATTGGAAATTGGAAATTTGTCATTCAAGCTACTCTCCCTCCCAACTATCCCACAAAATCCAAGAAATTATCTTGATTGATGATTTTATACTCGGAGTTGGGATAATTTTCCAGCCACACCTTTGGAGCTGATGGAATTTTCTTTCCCCATTTCATTTCATAAGCATGAAAAATTCCGTCATATTCTTCAATATAATCAATTTCTTTCTGATCGTATGTCCGCCAAAAATAACGATTGGAAAATAATTGCTCATATGAAGTTTTCTTCAAGCGTTCAATGAAAAGAAAATTTTCCCAAAGCGCTCCCGCATCATTGCGACTGGATAAATCATTGAACTGCGAAATCAAAGCATTGCGCACGCCGGTATCATAAAAATAATATTTCCTTTTACCTCGAATTTCATTGCGCAAATTGCGCTTGAGCGAACCAAGTGAAGCAATCACGAATCCTTTTTCCAGAATATCAATATATTTTTCAATTGTCCGCACATTAGCCCCAAGCTGTTGGGCGATTTCGGTCAAAGAAACTTCACTGCCGATTTGCAAAGCCAGGAGCTTTACCAGGTCAACCAATGTACGCGATTTTTTCACCCCATCCAGCGCCAATACATCCTTTAACAAATATGAATCGACTATCTCGTTAAGTAAAACTATTTTTTCCTGTTTCAGATCAGCCAAAAAAACATCCGGATAAGAACCGTATATTAAAAAATCTTCCAGCTTGGATTTTATGTCATAAATATTAAATTCTTTAATGAGTTCACTTTGCGCGAACGGATAAAGGATGTGGGTTATTTTCCTGCCCGCCAACGGTTCGCCAACTTGATTGGACAAATCAAAACTCGAAGATCCGGTAACAACCACTTTTATGCCGGGAACTTGATCGACAATGATTTTCAAACCTTGTCCGACATTGGGTATCTGTTGCGCTTCATCGATGGCGATCAATTGGTTATCGCCGACATATTCTTTGATTTTATCAAAATCATTCGACATAAAAACTTCCTGAACCCTGATGTTTTCACCGGAATCAAAACGATATTTCAAAGTCGTTTTTTTTAACAATTCTTTTAATAATGTGGTTTTGCCCACACGCCGGGGACCATAAAGTACAAGAACCTTGTTTGGTTCCAATAATGGCTCAAGATAGCCAAAAAATCGCTTTATCATAAATTTGTGTATTTACTATACATATATTTAATTTAATTTATGTGTTTATTATACATCTTTTTCGGATATTGCGCAACTATTGGATTTTTGATTTGATTTGTCATTGGAAATTGGAAATTTGTCATTCAAGCTACTCTCCCCACCCGCTCATCATCACTCCCAAATCCCTCGTATTCACAACTCCATCAGAATTAACATCGGAAGTTTCGTTTCCGATTTGAAGCCAGTTAGTGATGGCAGAGATGAAGTTGGTGAGGGTGTAAGTAGAGAGATTGATGGTGACTGAACCACTACGACTAGTGGAAACATTTCCAGCTTCGTCTTTTGCCCAGGCGTAAAGAGTTTTTATTCCTGGGTTGA
>JALNYX010000038.1 GCA_023229615.1 Candidatus Moraniibacteriota bacterium | reverse complement strand
CACGAATTTCACATTCTTTTTAATCAGTCCTTTGCGTTTCAAAACCTTATACGCCGCTTCCACTCCGGAAGCTGTCGCGCCGGCATTTTCAAAAGCATTGTGAATATAGGGAACTTTCCAGGCAGAATATGGATGAAGCGTCGTGGTTACCTCCAAACATCCCGTGGCATTAATTACCACAACTGGATCATCGGTTGCGCCCAAAACCGTCCGCACAATCGCCGGAATCCCGCACCCCGCGCAAGTAGAATGCCCCGGCGCCAATTTTTCAGTCAATTTTTTATTCATATCCCTACAAAATTACAAATAGATTACAAAAATACAAAAATTATTTTTTATCTCCCTTCTGATATCATTAACCACTGATTACTAATTATCTTTTGAATTCAAATATCTTGTACCTTCAAATTTTTCACCTTTTATCATATCCTCAAAAACACTTTCTATATCAGATGCAAAAATGTCGCGACCGCCCAAGGCATAAACATACGACGACATCAAACATTGAACATTGAACATAAAAAATGAATTCATTATTTCTGAATATAACGGAGGATTCGTGCCAAATGAAATCGACCGATCCATTACTGCTACACTTTTTGTTTTTTTCAAAACCTCGGCAATTTCCTTGTGCGGAAATGGACGAAATAGTTTTATCTTAAGAAGTCCAACTTTCTGTCCTTGCTCTCGCAATTTATCCACCACATTTTTGGCAGTTCCAGCGGTTGAGCCCATAAGGACAATAATATGCTCAGCATCTTCCGTTTGATACTTTTCAAAAATGTCATAATGCCGATTGGAAATTTCTGCAAAATCTTTTGCAATTTTCAAATATTCATCTTCCGCTTTCTTTATCGCCTTGTCTTGCTCGATTTTGAATTCAAAATATGAATCAGGCAAACTCACCGGACCAAAAGTCACCGGATTTTCTATGTCCAAAAGACTGCGACTTGGCTCAAATTTCCCAACGAACTTTTTCACCGCTTCATCCGGCAAGGTTTCCAAAATCTCCACGCTATGCGAAGTCGTGAATCCATCCATAATCACCATTACTGGCACTTCGGTTTTTTCCGCCAATTTCATTCCAATAATCGTGTTGTCATATACTTCCTGCGCATTCTCAGAAAAAATTTGAATCCATCCAGTATCTCGTGCGCCCATCACATCGCTATGGTCCCCATGAATATTAATCGGAGCGCCGAGTGCCCTGGCAGAAATGAGCATTAGAATTGGAAGCCGACTTCCACTAGCAATATACAAAACCTCATTCATCAGTGCCAAGCCCTGCGAACTGGTCGCCGTAATAGTTCGCGCTCCAGCGCTACTTGCTCCAATCGCCGCGCTCATCGCGCTATGCTCCGATTCAACTGTGATAATCTCTGTATCCACTTTCCCATCCGCCTCAAATTTGGCAAACCCTTCAATAATCGGAGTCTGTGGCGTAATTGGATATACTGGCGCTACATCCGGATTGATTTGACGCAAAGCCTCAGCTGCCGCCATCCCACCCGTGAGAGCAATTTTCTTTCTATTTGTCATATTGGTCCTATTTGACATATTTTCGTCTTATATGTTTTTATTCTTTCTCCATTTTTATCGCCTTGAAAGGACATTCCACCGCGCACACTCCGCAACCTTTGCAAAAATCCATATCAACATTGGCAAGTTTTTTGAATTTTGAATCATCTCTTCTTTCTCGCAAATTAATCACCGCTTCTGGACAATACTTAACACAAGTACCGCAACCGGTACACTTCTCCTTATCTACAATAGGACGCACATTCCGCCAGTTCCCAGTCTTGGGCGCTTTCGAAAAATCATGTTTAATTGTCGCTCCAGCAAGTTTTTTGTTCATTTTAGAATTCAAAAATTTAAAATTGTTTAGAAATTAGAAATTGAAAATTAGAAATTACCTATTCCTATAGGCTATCATATCCTCTTTCAATCGCCAAAATATTCTTTTCTGTCATTTCTTTTCCAATTTTTCCTTCAAAAATTTTTCGAAATTCTTCTTTTAAGCTATCTAGTTTTACTATTCCCACTACCTGGACAATCTTTCCAAGAATAACCGAATTCGGAACCGGCATTCCCACCGCCTTCATAGCAATGTCCGTCGCATCGATAATTTTCAAATTTCCTTCAAAACCATCCAGTATTTTTACAATCTCTTCCTTATCTTTCTTGGTATTAATAATCAAATTTTCATTTCGAGTAATATTTTTCGCCACATCTGCGCTTTCAAGTAATGTATCATCCAGTACCACTGACAAATCCGGATCAACGATTGGTTCATGCGTGCGAATTTCCCTGCTTGAAATGCGGACATATGTTTTTGTCGGTGCTCCGCTTCGCTCCGGTCCGAAATACGGAAAAGCCTGAATATGCTTTCCTTCATTCATTGCCGCCTGCGCCAAAATCTCCGCCGCGCTCTTGGCTCCTTGCCCGGCGCGCGCGTGAAAAATTATTTCAAATGTATCTTTTTCCGATTTCATAATCGGATTATATCACAAAAATATGAAAAATAAAAAAACCGGCATCTTGAGTTTTCAAGACACCGGAATCCGCCGAATAATATCGGGCACAACCGCACAATCTTGTCAGCTTATTGCAATTGCAACAAATTGACAAGATTCTAAAAATCCGCATCGCAAGTAGAAATTTCAACACATGTGATCCTGTTCACCACTGTCGAAAAACCTATTTCTTTAGTACGGAGATAATCTCCGACTACCTGCAATTCACTGACAAGATATCTCCTTTTTAAAGAATTGGAAATTGTAATCTCGGCAAGGGCATCCTTTGGATAAACCTCATTTCCAATATTATTCAAAACAGTTTCAATATCCTCACTCATAATATTCTCCTTTCTATCCTTGTTGTATGAATTTTACTTTCAACATCCAAAATATAATTTTTTATAAAAAATTATATTTTGGATGTAGTGCTATTATCTTCATAATTTAAAAGAACAAAAAAACCGGTCCGAAGACCGGTTTGTTTTTATTGAAAAGTCTTGAACTTATCCGCAAAAACAAATCGGCCTTCTTGGTCCGGTAAAGAAGAAAAAGAAAAACCAATTTGTTATTATTTTCACTGTTTTCATAGCCTCTTAATCATAAATCATCCCGCAAAAAAGGTCAAGATACACCCTATTCTTGCAAAACATAATACTCCAAACCGTTTTTATCGGTTATTTTTTTCATTTCCATTTTTCCAAAACGCTCCGACAACTTTTCAATAATCTCATCTTTTTTATAATCCGTAAAAACAAAAACTCGATTTCCATCATTACCAAAATCAAATCCATCCAACTCAACCGGATTTAAATCATGAAAATTCAAGCGGTTCCAATTGAAAATCCGCACCACCACTCTCTGCATATTTCCCAAAATCGCATAGACTTTTTTCTCCTTTGGCAAACCTTCCGTATAATAAGCCAGATCGGTAACATTTTTTTCAAACGCCCTGGCAGTTTGAGCATTATTCGCCCAAAAAACAAAATACTTAGCAATATCAAAAACCCCAATAAACAAAAAAATAACAATAAAAAATCCATAAATCGTCTTTTTTCTAAATTTGGAAAATTTTTCCAAATTTTCCTGCAAAAAAACAGCAAATGCAGCAGAAAAAATAAACACTACCGGCAAAGCCCCAATTGAACGCAGGGCATGCGGATTTCCTTCCGCGCTCATAAACTCCGGCGCCAACATACCAAAAAACCAAAGCAACAAAAAAGCGCAGATAACCAAATTTTCTGATTTAATTTTCCGAAATATCCGCAAAAATAAAAATCGAAAAAAAATCACTAACGAGCCAATTAACCCGCCCAGAAAAAATATCCCTTCAACAAGATTAAGAATCGGATATGGAGGAAAATTGTCCCGCCAATTCATATCCCCGACAAAATTATATTTAAGCAAACTTAATTCGAAATTATGCACTAGCACTTCCAATGGATGCCCGCTGCTGCGAGAAGAAAAAACCGAAACAGCCTCAGTTCGCGACCAAAAATATTCCGGGTGAGAGTAGAAAGTGAAAAACATCGGCGCAGAAATTATCACAAAAGAAAAAACAAAAGCCAGAATCTGTTTCCAAAAATTTTTCAAAAATTCATCTTTTGAAACGAATAAGAACGGCAAAAGACCCAGTAGGATCAATGGCGCAACACGAAAGGCGATATAGCTATGCATCCCCAGACCAAAGATTGCTCCGGCAATTGCAAAATGGATAATTTTCCGAGATTGAATTCCCACAAAGAAAAAGTAAAACGACCAGACCAAAATAAAAGGCAACATACTGGCGCGAAAAGAAATCCTACTAAAAATAATCGCTCCGAAAGAAACCGCATTCAAAAAGCCTGCTAAAAGAGCTATCTTTTCATTTTTAAAAAGAACCCTGGCAAGCAAATAAGTACCGAGAATAGTCAAGGTACCAAAAATAATCGCCGGCAACCTCAGTGAAAAAGCACTCACGCCAAAAATCGAGAAGCTCAAAGCAACCAGATTTATAAAAAAACCTTCCCGTCCATCATTATCCGGATAAAACCATTGCCAACCGGCTCCGTCCAAAAACCTCAAAGCATCTTGCCCATTTACCGCTTCATCTGGATATATCCCCGGAGGAGCAATATTTATCGCATAAACACGCAAAAATAATCCCAGCAAAATTAACCCTGCCAAAATTATCAAAATGGTACTTTGTTTATTTTTCATCTTTTGTTATAATTCAGATATCAGAAATTATAGCACAAACAATGCCATATTATCAAAAGGAATGGCTTAGTTTTTGTATGCTGTTAAAAATAACAAACAGAAGCATAATTGCAAATTATCACTGCTACCTATGACAAAAGAAAAAACCTCCGTCACTACTTCTATTGGCGACGAAAAATTCAAAAAAAATATCACCATTTCAGCTGACGATTTTGGGGAAAGTTTTGAAAAAAACTCCAAAATTATAGAATTAATAAAAAAGGGAAAAATTAATCGAGTAGCGGTAATGGCGGAAAGGAATTTATCCGAACAAGAGATATCTATTCTCAAGCAATCAGGCATCAAGATTGATTTACACCTGGAAACTTTCAAATATCTGAAAGTTGAATCGCCAGATGGAGCTTTCCGGAGAGGAAAAAACTTTATTCTTGATTATTACTTTCGAAGAAAATTTACTGCTTCTGAAGTTGAAAAAATGTGGAACGAACAAATTCAGCATTTTGAAAAATTATTCGGACAAAAACCGGACGGATTAAACTCTCATGAACACATCCATCTCTTCCCATATTTTTTCCAAATAGCTTGCCTCTTGGCAGAAAAACACAAAATTACTTATATCAGACTTGGAAAAAACGGATGTCCATTTGTCAACAAAATAGTTCGTCACGTCTTATACTTGTTTTATTTTAGAAATAAAAATATTCTGCATAATTTCAAAAATATCCACTCTTCAAAATATTTATTAAGCCTGGATTGGATATTAAATAAAAATAATCCTGAAAAATTTATCAAACCAGGAACGGAAATTGTTTGCCATCCAAAAAAAGAGAAGGAATATGCCTTTCTTGAAAACATATCCATATAAACAATTTGCCAAAAAAAACGCTCCGCCCCAGAACAAATAAACTTTTCTATTTCAAAAACCCCAATCATCACAAAAGATTGGGGTTTTTAGTAGATTGAAAAATTAGCCTAATATAATCTTATTTCGCCAACTGCTCGTCAATAACCTTCTTAAGCGCATCAACAGAAGATGCTCCCGGTTGGAATTGATCATTGATAAACAAAGCTGGAGTTCCTGAAATTCCGAATTCTTGCGCTTCAGTCGCGTTAGCTTGAATTTTTTCTTGATATTTAGCACTACTTACACATTGATTAAATTGTCCGACATTAAGACCAAGTTGAGCTGCATACGTTCCAAATCTCGCGTTATTGGTGTCCTTACTCCAATCAGCCTGATTTGTGAAAAGCTTGTCGGCATATTCCAAGAATTTTCCCTGCTCATTGGCGCATTCAGAAGCCATCGCAGCATCCATAGCCTTAGGATGAATAGAGGTCAAAGGAAATTGCTTATATACAAAAGTAATCTTATCTCCATATTCTTTCAAAATTTCATCTACGGATTGCTGAAACTTCTGGCAATATGGACATTGGAAATCAGAGAACTCAATCAATGTCACTTTGCTATCCTTTGAACCAATAACAATATCATTCTCTCCAATTGTTGGAAGCTCCAAATATTTTCCGGCTGGAATTCCAACTTGAGCTGTATCGATAGAATACATTTCTCCTTCTTTTTTAAAGATAGGCTCCGCTTGACTAAAAAGTCCGGTATCCTTGATATTCGCATCAAAAACAAAAGCCGGAAGAGTTTTAATTTTAAACTTCTCAATCAAATCCTTTCCTTCAGTAGAATCATACGCGACAGATGAAGTAGAGATTGTCGGCAAAGCGCTTCGAAGTTGAAGCAAAAAATCATCTGCCTTGCAAGCCTCACAAGATTCATCTGTAATAACTTGAACGTTAACAATCGGATCCTCAAAAGCTACCCACGTCTTGTCATTCAAGCTAAAAACATCTTTTCCATCAAGAACTTTCTGAGAAATTCCCCCTCCTTTAATCAATTGACCAAGATCAACAAAAAGACTTCCTATTAACAATCCTGCTAACAGAATAGAAAGTGAAATTAAATTTTTAATCTTCTTCTTTTCATCACTAGGAGACTCCTGCACTTGACTCTCTTCATTCGAGCTTTCTACTGAAGCTTCGTTTACAATCTTTTCCTCTTCCATATATTTTTATTATTTTTATTTATTACAATTAATATTCATCTTTTCTACTAATTACACACATCCCCTTCACAATCCTGATTCTGCTGAGTATTAACATCTTGACCTGACTGAGCCGATTCGCCTGCCGGCACTTGTTGTTGTTGCATTGCATCCTCCTGTTCTTTTTTCTGAGCCTCTTGCTTCGCCATTGCATCTTTCTGAATTTGATTGATATCTATTTCATTAGCGACGGCTGTTACCAAATAATCATTAAACCCAATGGTTAACTTTTTAACAGCTTCTGTCTTCAACATCACTCCCAGTAAAAATCCTAAAATTAAAAAAAGCGCCAACTCGACTTTTCTGTCGCTTGATTTCCTTGGTTTCTTCTCTGAACTAAAATCATTCTTTTCCATTTCCATATATTTTTTTTGAAAAATTAATTTCTCTCCCCCCAGTATATCAATCGAGCAAATATCGCGCAATATTGACATATTTTGTTTTTATGCCATTCGAAAACCATCTTTACTCTTTTCGCAAAGCTTCCATCGGACTCAGCTCTGAACCTTTCCGCGCCGGATAAATTCCAAATAAAACACCTGTTACTAAGGAAAAAATTCCTGCAATTAAAATTGCCCCCGTACCAATTTGAAATTCAACCACATATCCAAACCGGCTAACCACATAAGTTGCCAACCAAGAAACCAGCAAACCAAAGCCTATTCCAATAATTCCTCCGAGTAAGGTTAGAAATATTGATTCAAATAAAAATTGCTTCAAAATATCCGACTTTTTTGCACCCACTGCTTTCCGCAGTCCAATCTCTGCTGTTCTTTCGGTAATCGAAACATACATCACATTCATTATCCCCACCCCTCCGACAATCAAAGAAATTGAAGTCAATGCTAACAGTAAAATATTTATTATAAGAAAAACCTTATCCAGGATAACTTTAAATTCCTCAATGGAACTAACTGCAAAATCATCGTCGCTAGGATCAGTAATATCATGCTGATCGCGCATAATCGCAGTCGCCTCAGAAACAGTCGCATCTGTGGCGCTGACATCTTTGAGATTAAAAATGGCAAACTGGATATAATCAACTCCCATCAATTTTTTTTGCAAAGTTTGAATGGGCATATACATCACATCATCAAAGTTAAAAAAACCAACCAATCCCCTCTTTTTTAGAACCCCTACAACCCGATAGCTCTGATTCTTAATTCTTACTGTTTTTCCAATAGCATCTTCTTCTCCGAAAAAAGCATTCTTAACTTCGCTCCCTAAAACAACAACTTGTTTGAGATTATCATCATCCTCCTGGGAAAACATCACACCTGATTCAATTTCCATTTTTTCATCAGATTCCAATATTCCCACAGTCGTTCCGAAAATTATTGCCTGTTTATTGATTCCTTCATAACTAACAAGTTGCTGACCCATCATTCCGGCATACCAAGATCTGACATTTTCCAGCTTGGAAATTTCTTCCACATCTTTGATTTTAAGAGTAGTAATTTGCGTTCCGCCAGCAATACCTCCAGCATTTTGGGTTGATGTCTTGGAAACATTCGGAATCTTCACTTCAACTTCAATAATATCGCTTCCAAAAGCCTCAATTTGACCAACCACGAAATTTTTCAATCCTGCTCCCAATGATAAAACAATAATCACTGCCGCCACGCCAATCACAATTCCGGTCAAAGATAAAATCGTCCGACCAATATTCGAACGCAAATTTCTCATTGCCAACCTAATTGAAACCAAAATTTCCTGCATATCAAGTTATTTTCTTTCCATTTCTAATTTTTTAATTAATTTCAAAAAAGATTCCACTGTTTGCTTCCAATCAAATCGCATTGCCTGACGAAGTCCTTTTTGTCTCAAATTTTCCTGCAAATCGCGACTAGACAAAACTTCTTTCATTGCCAAATATATTTCGTCCGATTTATGCGAATCAATCATTATTCCACCTGACCCAATAATTTCCGGGAAGGAAGAATTATTAGAAACAATTACCGGCGTCCCGCATCTGACTGCTTCAAGCGGAGGAAATCCAAATCCCTCAAAAAGTGATGGGTACACAAAAACTGAAGCCAGATTGTACAATGCCGGCTTGTCATCATCTTCAATGAACCCAGTCAGAAGAATATTTTTGCGAAATTTTGATGCGCGAATGGTTCTGAAAATTTCCGTTGCTTTCCATCCCTTGACTCCCGCAATCACCAATTTATATCCTGCGAATTTTCCCGCCGAATCTTCACGAAGTTGATCATATGCCTTAACTATGGCTGAAATATTTTTTCTTGGCTCTATCGTTCCCAAAAAAAGAATAAACTTAAATGGCAGTTTGTATTTTTCTTTAACTTCAATCAATTTCCAATCATTGCGATTCATTTGAAAAAATTTGTCAGAAACCGCACTGGGAATAGTTTTAATTTTATCTTTTTTGATCCGATAAATTCCCCTCAAATCTTCCTCTGTTGAT
>JALNYX010000037.1 GCA_023229615.1 Candidatus Moraniibacteriota bacterium | reverse complement strand
TGTTCCTAAAATCGAAAACTGGGCGCGCTTTGTTTTCTCAGGAATGGCAATGGCCTTTTTCCTTTTCGTTTTTCAAGGTCAAAACTTTTTCTTCCTAGCCCTAGGCTCCAGCGCCGTCTATTTCCTCTTCCTCTACCTAACCAAAGCCATCACTACCACCGAACTAAAAAGCATCGTCCAAAAAGACGTTGCGTAAAATATAAACAAAAACAATTAAAAAAAGTCCGAGAGAGTTTTCTCTCGGACTTTTATTTTTCAATTACCACAACCCAGCTCGCTTCCGATAGGCCTCAATCTCCGCAAGAGTTCTTTCAATGCCGCCGAAGAGCTCAGGAAAAAGAAATTCATACTGCTCGGCATGAAGCTGGAGA
Organism: Candidatus Moraniibacteriota bacterium; assembly: GCA_023229615.1. GTDB lineage: Bacteria > Patescibacteriota > Minisyncoccia > Moranbacterales > UBA9337 > UBA12151. The sequence continues at coordinate 8,956 of JALNYX010000037.1, read as the reverse complement.
AAATCAGAAATAACTGGGAGCGGCAAATTCTCACAATGACGAATCATTGCTTTTACCGGTCTTTTCTGATGTCGTGAAAGAGCGTGCCATTCAACATCTGCAAAAATCCGATGTAAGGTTCGAAGAGCTTCACATATTCCTTTATAATTACGACACTTTGAACGTAAAAATGAAGACAGCGGCTTGAGTAGAGATGTTTCTAGAATTTCAGAAACACCCTCTCTAATTTAGGATATTTTAGATCCAGATCTAACGAAAGCGGCACCAAATGGCACCGCTTTTTATATTTGTATAGAAATATTTTTTATTTCGCCTTTTCCAATTCATTGATTTTATCCAAATCAAAAATATCCCTGATTAATATTTTATTTTTTGCCCTAATATTATTAAATAAATTCTCCTGTTTCTGGGACATTTCTGAATTGTACTTCACTTCAATCAAGGTTTTATTTTCCGTTAAAAAATCGATTTCATTGCCATCTTGGTATACATATCGCGGATTAAGCTTCTTTATTTTCAGATAGATATAATTTTCAAACAAACTGCCTTTGTCGCGAAAGCCTGTAAAATATACGCGCATACCTAAGTCGGCAGCATAAATCTTTTTGGCCGACAACAAGCGCTCATTGGTTTTGCCGAAACGCGGCACCAAAAAAATCAAATAAGAATCAGCGAACATCTGCAGATATCGCTTGGCTGAATCCGGTGAGATATCCAAAATTTTAGCGATCTTATTAATACTGCAAACTTTTCCCGCCCTTTCCATCAACAACAGAAAAAAATCCTTGAGGATTTGCACATCTTTTACGCCATAAAAAGCGGCAATGTCTTTTTGAATTATGTCATCCACCAGTTCTTTCAAATACTCGATGTTGCCGGTCAAAACATATTCCGGCATTCCACCGACCTGCATAAAATCTTCGAAATAACTTTTCATCAAATGTTTATCGGTTTTTTTAATCACAACTTTTTTAAATTGCAAATATTCTTCAAAATCCAACGGCAAAACTTCAATTATCACATTGCGCCCTGTCAAAAATGCTTTTCTGCTTTTCAGGAGTGAAGCACTGGATGATGAAGCATAAACTTTGGCATTTTGCTGGTCATAGATGTTTTTAAGTTGCAACTCAAAATCTTTTTGATACGTCACCTCATCCAAAAACAAAAATATTTTTTCAGAAAAATTCAATCTATGGATTTTTCTATACTCCTCGATAATCTCCAAAATACTCTTTCCTGCTAAAAGATAATCATCCAAACTGACATAGAAAATCAATTTTGGATCAACTTTCATTTGATCTATAAGGTGTCGGATAATCTGTTTCATTAAAGTAGTCTTGCCCACGCGCCGCAAACCAGTCAAAATAGTTACCTGCTTACTTGCCAGATTATCCTTCAAAACTTCCAAAATGCGCGGTCTTTCAATGATGTTTTCCGCCTTAAATTCAGTTTCCCACCAAGGATTATAACGATATAATATTTGTTCCATAAAACTATTTTTACTATTTACAAATACATTATACGATACTATCGTATAATTTGTCAAATATATATACGATGGTATCGTATATCTTTATAAAACAGGCTGAATACACTCAGACTCGATTTTTGTTATTATTCGTAAAAATTTTTATGGTTTTTCCGCCCCTTTCCAAGCCAGTTCAAAAATCGCTTTTTGAGCATTAGCGATTTCAGCCGATTCAATGATTTTCACAATAGCTGGCTTTTTACTCACTTTTTGCTAGAATTGGAATATGGAAAAATATCCCAAGATTTTTGTTATTATTCTCAATTACAACGGGAAACGGACGCTAATGGAATGCTTGCGGTCGGTTTTTGACTGCGATTATCCCAATTTCGAAGTTGTTTTGGTGGATAATAATTCAACTGACGGATCATTTGAAGCCGCCAAAGCGAAATATCCCAAAATTCATTTCATTAAAAACAACAAAAATATCGGCTTTGGTGCTGGAAATAATATCGGAATCCGCTTTGCTTTGGAAAAAATGGCGGATTTTGTTTTTTTACTCAATAATGATGCTTACCTTGAAAAATCAACTCTTTCACTCCTAATCTCCCAAATGAAAAAAAATCCTCACGCCGGAATTATCAGCCCCTTAATATTAAACAAATGCGATAACACTATTTGGTTTGCCGGAGGTACTATCAACTGGCTCAGAATGAAAGCTACGCACTCCAGACACGCTGTAAGCGATCAAAACAATAAATCATTTACTAGTGGCTATATTAGCGGTTGCGCAATGCTCATCAGGAAACAAGCATTCAAAGAAGTCGGACTTTTTGATGAAGATTTTTTTCTTTATTATGAAGATGCCGACCTTTCAGTCCGAATTGCGCGAAAAGGATTTGACTTACTAATTTTTCCGCAAGCTATTGTCTGGCATGATGAACAAAGCCAAGGAAGTCCACAAAAATTATACTGGCTAGTTCTATCTGGAATTCTCTTTTTTAAAAAAAATATGCCATCCCGCCTGCGCCCCTGGCTCTCTTTTTATCTTTGGTTGCGAAAAAAGAAAAACGAGCTCGACCTCTACAAAAACAAAAATAATCAACCCGCTCAAAAGATTGCTCAAGCCTTTCTTGACGCAAAAAAATACCAATAATCAACCGGTTTTATTTTTATGTACTACACTCTTCTTCTTTTTTTAGCATTCTATCTCCCTTTTCAAATCGCCCTCAACCCAACACAAGGAATCGACCTGGCTTCTGTTCGCCTTTTGGCGATACTTATTTTTTTTCTTTGGCTCCTACAAGGATTAAAAAGAAAAAAAGTGATCATATTACAATCACCTATCACCCTTCTGTTTATCACTTTTCTCTTCTTTTGTCTGTTTTCTGTTTTTGCTTCTCAGAATATCCAATGGTCTACTAGAAAATTATTATTTCTTCTTTCCTTTTTCCCTATTTTCTTTGTCATTTCCGGTTCAAATTGGAATAAAGAAAAAATAATTCTCATAGCCAAACTTCTTGTTGGAGGAGCATCTGTAATTGCAACTATCGGAATAATTCAATTTTTCCTTCAATTTTTCTTGGGAATAGAAAATTCCCTCTCTGTGTGGGAAAAAATAACCACGCCTTTTCTAGGAAATTCATTTTCTCAGTCAGTATTCCAACACAGTAGTTGGTTAGTTAATATCAATAATCATACTTTTTTCCGAGCCACTTCTCTCTTTCCTGATCCTCATATGCTCTCCTTTTACTTAAATATGCTTTTCCCCTTATCTCTAGCGCTCTATTTTTCCTTATCAGAAAAGAAATATGCACTCTTCTCTTTTATCATTCTTCTGGCAAGCCTTTTGACTTTTTCTCGCGGAGGCTATTTCGGATTATTAGCCGGAACTTTTTTCTTTTTCTCATTTCTTTTGGCGCGCAAAAAATTCCAATTCAGATTCACACCATCAACCCCCCTACTCGCGACTTTTTCTATACTCCTAATGCTTCTTGCCTTTTTCGCAACACCCGTTGGACAAAGATTTTTTTCCAGCTTTAATCCACAAGAAGGCTCCAATTCGGAAAGAATTCAAATCTGGAACAAGACTGCTAAAATTATTTTAAATAATCCCTTTTTAGGAGTCGGGATTGGAAACTATTCTCTTGCTGTTAACCCCTATTCTAATTATCGAGACCCGATTTACGCCCATAATACATACCTTGATTTAGCAGTTGAAACCGGGATCACGAATTCACTAATCTGGATCACTCTTCTTTTCTGGTCCATTCTGAAATTAGCAAAAAACAAGCATTCCCTTCTCCCATTGGGATTTTCCAGTGGAATTATGGCTTTTTCCGCTCACTCTTTTTTTGACACAGCCATTTTCTCTGTTCACGTTCTCCCTCTTTTGATTATTTTCATCGCCTTTGCCGCCATAAAAAAAGAATCCTATGAATAACCATATTTTGCAACAAATAAAAATATCACTTCCTTTTTCCTGTATCAACTTTATTTCTCTGGTTATTTTTTTTGCCCCGCTATATTTGATTCATTTGTCTTTCTTTAAAATTCCCACGAATATGCTGGAAATTTTCATTCTCGCTTCCATCTTTTTTTGCCCTCTCTCCATCATCAAATCAATCATTCCACATTTCCTCTTGCATAAAAAATACTTCATATTTATTTTATTTCTGCTCTTGGGACTTTTTCTGTCTTCTTTTTATGGGAACAATCCATTATCCGAGCTTGGGATAGTAAAAAGTTGGTTTCTCTTTCCACTTCTCTTCTTATTACTTCTTTTGACACATATCAATACTTTTAAGAAAATCGAGATCATTCTCAAGTCCTACTTCTTTTCTGCCCTAATAGCTTCGCTAATTGGAATTATTTATCTCATCACCCATAATCTCACCTATGACAACAGATTAAAACTCTTTTATTTATCTCCTAATCATTTTTCAATGTTCCTAGCTCCGGCAATACTAATTGGTTTTTACTGCATCTATTCTAATCCAAAAATAAAATCTCTATGGATTTTTCAATTCATATTGCTTTTAAATTTTTATTTTACCTACTCTTATTCGGCCTGGCTTGCGGTTGCTGTTGGAATATTTTTCTTTACTTTTTTTACTTTTAAAAATTATTCCTCCCCAAAATCCAGTCATATCCTCACTTTTTTAGTCCTCACTGCAATCCTTTTTCTCTCCCAAATCCAAAATCCCAAGATTCAAAATATTTTCAGCTCCAACAATCACTCTTCCATTGAATCGCGTCTGATAATTTGGAAAGTATCCAAAAAAATAATCTCAGATAATCTCCTATTGGGAATTGGTCCGGGAAACTTCCAGGAAACCTATTTATCCTATCAAAAATATTTTCCGCCTTATCCCGAATGGGCAGTTCCACAACCACACAACATCCTCCTGGCTTTTTGGTTACAAACCGGATTAATCGGGGTACTCTCTTTTTGTCTGCTAATACTTTTCTGGTTCAAAGAACTCCTTTCTTTTACTGCAAAAAGTAATAACGCTCACTTTAAAAAAATTGGCGCTCTCCTCTTGGCTATTTTGATTTATATCTTAGTTCACGGTCTTTTTGACACTCCCTATTGGAAAAATGATCTATCTCTTTATTTTTGGACATTTTTCGCCCTCGGACTAATTCTGCAAAAAAATATTAAAGAGTAATCCGATACATTTTTTCATCTATTCGATTTGTGAAAAACAAAGCGTCTTCCGATGGCGACAAAAATAAACCACTTGCATCATAATCATCCTCAAGCTCATCTAACTCAACCAATCGATTTCTTTCTCCTGTTTGCAAATTTATCTTCCAAAAAATATCTTTTGTATAAAACTTACCCGCTCGATAATCATCAGGCATCACAATATTTGAATCAATCGCAGAAGGAACGGCGCAATAAAGAAATTCGTCATTCCTTGACCAGATACATTTTGAAACAATAGTCGGCATTTTTAAGTTTTCATATTTCTCCCCATTTCCATCTGAAATTCCCAATTCCATCCTGCCATCAACAACTGAACTAATTAAGATTTTATTTCCATTATTAGACCAGAGATAGTCTGCGCCATAACGCTGAGTTTCTTTCCCGATATCCACCGTCATACTCTCCATTCCTTCGAAACTAAGTGTCGACGTTTTTTTCAACTGAGTCTTTTGACTTGCAACAGGAAGATTCCAAAAGAAAATATCATTTTTTCCAATAACTGCATATATGGACATCATTTTCCATGGGATATCAGCAATTTTCCTTGCATTTTTTCCATCAAAATCTGCTATCATCAAAGCACGCGACCCATCAGAAGGATTAAACTTTTTATACACAATGCGCTCATCCGATCCAGACCAAACCGCATAATCCATCACTTCTTCATATTTGTGAATACTGCCTATTGCTCCGTCATACCAAGCATAATATTTACCACCCTCACCCTCCTTTAAAAGAATAGCTTTTTGCTGTCCAGGCGACCAAGCAAGGCTATTAATCCCGGTAATCGGGCTTTTATTTGAATTCTTTTTCAGCTCTCCCATAAAGGAAACTGAGAAAAACTCTCCATTTTGAGAGAAATAGTTAATTTTAGAAGTTCCAGTGTCAATTATAGGAAAAAGCATTTTATCATTTCCTAAAGAAATAATTTTTTTTACATCCTCCTTCTTCTCTATAACATTTATCACTTCGTTTTTATCAACAACCACTCCCTCCTCTTTTTGAGCGCGAAAAGAAACATTATACGCCACAAAAAAAATCAACACAAAAACAAGCGATATTAAGGAAAATATGAATAATTTTTTCATTCTTTTTCTGTTTAATTTCTATTTTCTTCTGCTAATTTCACCGGGATAAAATCCAAACACCAAGCCTGCGGTGGCAATTAAAATAAATATTGTCAAAATAATTCTAAATAAAAACAATATTTCGCCTGACACGTTCGATGAAAGAGTGGCTAAAATCCTTGCCACTCCACCTTTATTAGCCATCGGATCTCCTTCGCCAATCTCCACCTGCACCGCCTCATTCATTATATTTTCTGTTGAATTCTCTTGTCTGATACCCCAAAATTTCTGCAATGCTCTTCGTGCATCAGTTGGTTGAACATACTCAGCCTCAACTGAAACATTATACACACTTCCCGCCGGCTTATTAGCCGCGAAAAATATCTGATCGGTTGCATTATTTTGATCAACGCCATCAATAAACCATTTTATAATCGAATCACTAACAATAAAAGAAGGATGAAATTCTCCACTAAGATTAATATTACTTCCGGGAGTGCTGACAAAAAAGTTTTCACTATAATTAATCAAATCAGCCGCTGGCGTTTCTCCTGTAATATCAATATATGTTCCTAATTCCTTTTTTTCCGCTCCAGATTCAGGAATAATCTTAACAAATGGGGTTACCAATTCAAATCTTCTAGCAAGCTCGATGCTTGCGCTTCCCTCTCTTGTCCCTCCTTCGATATCATTAGCGACTAAATTAAGACTAAATGTTCTTCCTGCATTACCAGAAATAGGAAAGAATATAGCATTAGTCTGCTTAGTATTTTGACAGCTTCCGCTCATTTCCTGAGTACAATCAAGCATATTCCCATCAAGTGTCCAGGAATAATTTGACAAATCAATATCAACGGATGATATCCGAGCGCCAATAATCTGTCCATTGGCCACATAGCAAGTTTTCTCGCCAGAGCATATCTCACTTCCCAATGACAGCGCCAAAGAATCAGGATCTACTTGCACGCTATATAAATCAATTTTTTCGGAACTCGAAGTAACCCGAATAATTACATCCGAATGCCCGACTCTTGTTAAACCAGAATCAAAAACTTCCTCAACATCAACATATACCCTCAAATATCCAACCCCGTCATCATTAAATATCAGACCATAATTAGCACTATTATCCTCAACATTCAATGAAAAATCGAGATCTGAAATATTATTCCCCTCAATCAAGCTCATATCTGTTTCATCACGAAAACTTGTAATATCCGAGATACTTATCCAATTATCAGAATCCAGACTCATTTCCTTATTAGGCGTATTCAACCTCCTAACGTCCCATTTATAATATAATTGACTCACTTCTTTTTCACTATTAGACGTGACGGCTTGAACAGAAACCAAATCACCCAATCCTCTTCCGCTCGCATCATTATTCGGAGAAGTAGGATTATATTCCAAAGAAACATCCAGCTTAGTCGGTTGTCCGCCCTCCCTTGGATCAATTAAATTATCTTCAAGACAATCATTAATATCCATAGTTGCAGTAGGAATAGTCACTGGATAGCCTTTAATTATTTTCACATAACTACCTACATTCTGTACTGTACATTTATTTTTCGGCAACGCCCACATAACCATCATCGATGAATTATCATGTTTAGTGGGGACAATAGAGTTTCCCTCGACAACAACTCCAACTTTATCCCCATTCATATAATTCCACTTAAACTCATCAATTCCGAGACCGGAAACAGTAGCTTCATCTGCTTGTCCTCGATCTGAAGTATCAGGATCTCGCGGATCAGTCCCCCAAAAATTTTCTTCAGCAGTTCCAAAACTGTTATTTCCCGTATCGTCATTATCTGCATTAGGAAACAAATGTTCACAACCATTTGTCACACTTGAACTAGCTAGTTGGTCCGTTCGACAAAAAGTCAATGGCGTTCCCATTGTTGAGCATGCTCGATCTACTCCGTCTATTTCTTCACAACTTGGATCAAGCCAAGTGCTTGAAATACAATAAGGCTCAGTTCCAAGCGGACAACTCACTGCACAAACCTCTTCTCCAAGATTGCTTGGATCTGAATAACATTGTGATGGATTACAATAAACATCCATTTCCGAATCAGAACAAGCATCATAATCAGAAAATAAACCACTAAGTGTTCCGTCCGTATCCAACACCCCATCATCCGTAAGCGAAATACTACCATCTGCGGTGCATGTTTCAGTGTATGATTTAACACATTTCACATTCCCAGATGGACAAGTGCTGAGCGTGTTTGGAAGCCTTGTTCCTATGAGAAAGCTCGTACCATCACCATTTGCTCCATTGTCAATCAATTCATAATTATTTCCATTGGAAAAATTATGCACATAACAATACGCCGGCGACAAATTTTTATCTCCACCAAAATAAGCACTATATCCGTCGTTATCCCAATCACCTTGAGTATTAATATTATTGTCAAATCCATCTTGAGCAATAATTCTCATTGCTTCAATCTTCCAATCTTCCTCATTTACGCGATTATCACCATTAACATCGCAAGATGCCTTATAACCCGAACTTCCTCGCGAAGCAATCTCACAACCATCATGCTTGATATACCATGTGTAATATAGCGACTTTTTTTGATTACCGAAAAAAGAAGGGAGTGCCCTGGCGATTATTTTTTCTCCCGGAGTCGGATTAGATGGAGAAAAGACCACCGCTACCTCAGGAGCGCTCGCCTTTCCATCCGAAACATTAATCCC
>JALNYX010000036.1 GCA_023229615.1 Candidatus Moraniibacteriota bacterium | reverse complement strand
TTTATGATTTAATACGAAATAATCTGAAAATAAGCAGAAGTGAGTCAACTTGGGAAAGCAATGAAAAAGTGCATTGCGATTGGGTGGCAGGGACGGCGATGTTTGTTCGAAAGGAAGTATTCGATCAACTGGGTGGATTTGACGAGCGATTTTTTATGTATTTTGAGGATATGGATTTGTGCAGAAGAGTAAGGGGTATTGGAAAAAAGGTTATGTTTTTCCCTGAGTTTCAAGTTTTTCATGGAAACGGAAAGAGTTATGATGATAAGCGATTGCAGAAGAAACATTATTACGATTCAATGGAACAGTATTTTGGAAAAAATCATGGTCAAATGAGTCAGGCGCTTGTGAAATTAGTTAGAAATATTATAATAAGAAAATAAACGGGAAAAAATGGACAAGTCGTAATTTTTTCCGGGAAAGTTTAAATATAAAAATAATTTTAAAAAATATGAAAATAAAAAAAATAAAAAAAGCGATTATTGCAGTAGCCGGATCAGGAACGAGATTTTTGCCAGCTACCAAATCAATGCCCAAAGAGATGCTTCCGATCGTAGACAAGCCAATTATTCAATTGGTAGTAGAGGAGCTTGTCGAGGCAGGAATCGAGGATATTATTTTTGTAACCAGGTGGGACAAAAAACCGCTGGAAGATCATTTTGATCGAAGTATTGCCTTGGAGGATGATCTGAAAAAAAATGGAAAAGATGAGCTGGCAAAAAAAATTGCAAGTATTGCAGATATGGCCAATTTTGTGCATGTGCGCCAAAAGGGTCCATATGGAAATGGAACGCCGGTGTTATCCGCCGCCAGCTTGGTAGACGATGAACCGTTTATTTTTTGTTTCGGAGATGATTTGGTAAAGTCAAAAGTTTCCTTTACCAAGCAAATGATTGAAGATTATGAAAAAACTGGAAATTTGATGATGGGCGTTCAAGAAGTGGCAGAAAGCGAAGTGGTGAGATATGGAATAGTTAAATTGAAAGAAGGGACGGATCAAATGGTAGATATTGTCGAGAAACCGAGTGTGGAAGATGCGCCATCAAGATTGGCAGTGTTTGGCAGATATATATTAAATCAAGACATCATTAATATCTTGCGGGAAACTAGTTTGGGCAAGGGAAATGAGCTCTGGATAACTGATGCAATAAAGAAATATATTCAAAATGGCGGAGTGTTTTTGGCGAAGGAATTGAAAGATGGTCAATGGCTTACTACCGGAGATCCCCTGAATCACCTCAAAGCGATTTTTGCTTACGCGCTGGATCGTGAGGATATTGGAAAAGAATTGGTGAATTATCTCAGGCATATGATGCCGTCTGATAAATAAGACACAGAGAGTTCGTGAAGATATTTTCTGAGGACGAAACTAGAGAGGGAATAAATACAGACACTTGAAAAAAATGAAATAGCGTGCTATGATAGGGTACTTTAAACAATTGATTCCAACGCGATGTATTGGATGTATTTGATAATCTTTACCGTTGTTGTTTTTGTTCCGGATATTGTAACGAGTGGAGTTTGGGGATTTTCGGAAGAAAAAACCGAAGAAGGTGCTATTTTCTTTTTGGGAATGGTTGCTTTCTATCTTTTTATCATTAAAGATAGTCAATTGAATCAAAATATTAAAAAGAGATTGGATATTCAAGAAAGATACAATTCGGTTTCGAAGGATCTGACAGAATCTTATTCATATATCGGAGAAGCAAATCGAAAATTGGAAGTTTTGGAAAATATTTCTTTGCGGTTGATTGATCCTTCAAAGATAAATCGGAAGGAGAAAAAGGAAATTGAGGAAATGATTATTAACGCTATTAGTTTTTTGGCCAAAACCAATCGTTTTTTGATTCGATTCAAAGATCATTCGACCAATCAACTCCTTGGGCAGATAGACGGAGGAGATAAAGATTTTTCAGCGAAGGCGAAGGATTTGTTTATCGTGATGAGGAAATCGAAGAGTATCACCAGACAAGATGGTTTTTTAATTGTGCGTTCGGCAAAAAATATGAAAAATATTACCGCTTTTTTGGTCTTTGATGGAAAGGGGGAGAGATTGCCGGAAAACATCGGAATGATTCAAATGTTAGCCACTCAAGCCTTGATTTTGTATAACTTGGGATAAAAATTGGGACATATTTTACGACTATTGACAAGGGTAAAAAAAGGAGTATAATTGAAATATGAGGGCGTGCCTTCATTTTAATCAGTAATTTAAGAAGTATCGCTATGACAGAGCAAAAAACGACAGACAAGGATTTTATCGAGCAGGTAGTGAAAATGCTTGTGGACAATCCTGAAGATGTGAAGGTTGATAGAAAAATCGACGAAATGGGCGTTCTTATTACTTTGGATGTAAATGCAAAGGATATGGGAATGGTTATCGGTCGAGAAGGAGCGACAGCAAAAGCCTTGAGAACTTTGCTTCGAGTTATTGGAGCAAGAAACAATGCGCGAGTTAATTTGAAAATTAACGAACCGGAAGGAAGTGAAAGAGCTCAAAGAAACTCTGGTGAAAAAAGAGAAGAAAAGAAAGAGGAGAAGAAAAGCATTGATGATGTAGTTTACGATATCAACAATTTATAATTTTCTTTCGAGAATATTCATAACAAAAACCCCTTGAATAAAGGGGTTTTTTGTATGAAAAGAAATGATTTTTCGCACAATTAGCACTCGGACTTGACGAGTGCTAAGTAGTCATATATAATAAAAAAGTACAATAGTAAAAGTTAAAAATATGAATGAAAGACAAGAGAAAATTTTATCCGCAGTAATCGAAGAATACACAAAAACGGCAATGCCCGTAAGCTCAAAATTTCTTTCCGAAGGATATCTTTCAGAGGTGAGTCCGGCGACTATTCGCAATGATATGATGCATCTTGAGCAAGAAGGATATCTTCAGCAGATGCATATCAGTTCCGGACGTGTTCCGACTGACAAGGGTTATCGTTATTTTGTTGAAGAGATTATGGGAGATTGCGAGCTTTCCAAGAAGGAACAACAAAAAATGCAGACTGAGATGTTGAAATTGAGAGCAAAAAATAACCGTCTTTCTCGGACGACTGCAAAGCTACTATCCGCTCTGAGTGGAAATATGGCGATTAATGGTTTGATTGATAAAGATGAATTTTCCGATTTCGGGATGAGCGAACTCTTGGAACAGCCGGAGTTCCAGAAAATGGATGATGTGTGTCGTTTGGCGGAAGCTTTGGATTATGTGGATGAGTTTTTTGATAAATTATCGGTGGAAATGAAAGATGGGGAAACCAAGATTTTTATTGGAAAGGAAAATCCGATTCGTGAAATTTCCAATTGTTCAATGATTGTTTCGCCGTATAAATCCAAATCTGGAGAAAAAGGAATTTTAGCCATTATCGGACCGAAAAGAATGGAATATGCCAAAAACAAATCACTGCTTGAATATATGAAAAAAATACTCGGAGGAGTAGTAGTAATTATTATAACGATAAATATAATTTAAAAAATTTATGGAATTGAAAAAAAACAAACAGAATAATGAAATGGAGAATGAGGCGGAGGAAAGGAAAAGTATGGAAAATGAGGTGAAAAGCGAGATGGCAGATGATAGCGATAATGAAGAGAGAGTAGAAATTGAGACAAGTAAAGAAGATGAATATTTGGACGGATGGAAAAGATGTCAAGCAGATTTTGAAAATTACAAAAAGCGTCAGGAAGAAAGTCGGAAGGATTTGTTGCGATATTCGACAGAGAGCGTTGTGATGCAAGTAATTCCGGTGCTAGATAATTTTCAGTCGGCAATGGTGCATATTCCCGATGATCAATCAAAAAGTGCTTGGGTAATCGGAATAATGCATATTCAAAAGCAACTGGAAACCGTGCTTAAGGAAAATGGAGTAGATGAGATTGAAGTAAAAGTGGGAGATAATTTCGATACCAAATTTCATGAGGCAGTGCATACAAAAGAATGCACCACTTGCGAAGAGGGGAAGAAATTTGAAAATAAAATTAGTGAGATTGTTTTGAAAGGATATAGAATTGGAGAGAGAGTAATCCGTCCAGCAAGAGTAGTGGTTGAATAAAAAAAGATGCCTCTCACAAAGAATCTTGCAAGAGGCACTTGTCCAGGAAAGGAGGAAGATCAAACCTGGACTGCTGCTAATGGAGAAAAAAATGTTTCCCGAGAAATAAATGAGGGTAAATTTCTCGAGAAATTGGGAGAGGCGCTCTGTTTCCTCTCGTACACAGATGTTAACAGATAGTTGAGTTTTGTCAAGTAAATCATTAAAAAATATTAAATTAATAAATAAAAATATGAAATCATTTCCGCTAAAGGCGGATCAACCTCTGGGGTTGAAAATCATAAAAAACATTGGAATGTGATTGAATTAATCGTTTTAATGTTTTATTGCTTTGATGTTTTCATGAAAAATATTATGGGAAAAGTATTAGGAATCGATTTGGGAACGACCAATAGTGCGATGTCGGTTGTGGAAGGTGGCAGTCCGGTTATTGTCGAAAATAAAGAAGGTGTGCGTACTACCCCTTCAATGATTGCGATGTCTAAGACCAATGAAAGATTGGTTGGGCTTTTGGCAAAGCGTCAGGCAGTGACCAATCCGGAGAACACATTATTTTCTGTTAAGCGCTTGATTGGACGGCACTTTGATGATCCGGAAGTCCAGCGGGATATGAAAACGATGCCGTATAAAATCGTCAAAGCTGGAGAAGGCGTGAAGATTTTGATGGGCGGAAAAGAATATACTCCGCAGGAAATTTCTGCAATGGTATTGGGAAAGCTCAAAGCGGATGCCGAGGAAAAGCTTGGACAATCAATCACTGAAGCGGTAATCACTGTGCCGGCATATTTTGATGACTCGCAAAGAAAGGCGACGATCGAGGCGGGAGAAATCGCGGGACTCAAAGTTCTTCGAATTATCAATGAACCGACGGCGGCGGCACTGGCGTATGGTTTCAATAAAAAGAAAGATGAAAAAATTGCAGTCTATGACCTCGGAGGGGGAACTTTTGATATTTCCATTTTGGAAGTTTCAGAAGATACGGTGGAAGTGAAATCCACTAACGGAGATACTCATCTCGGAGGGGATGACTTTGATCAAATTTTGATTCATTGGATTATTGATGAATTCAAAAAACAGGAAGGTGTGGATTTGAGCAAGGATCCTTTGGCGCTTCAACGAATCAAAGAATCAGCAGAAAAAGCGAAAATTGAACTTTCAACTGCGCAAGAAAGTGAAATCAATCAGCCTTTCATTACTGCTGATGCAAACGGACCGAAACATTTGGTGATGAAGATTACTCGTGCAAAATTGGAAGAGTTGGTTGGCGATTTGGTGCAAAAAACTTTGGAACCGACCAAGAAAGCTTTGGAAGATGCGAAACTTTCTGTAGCTGATATTAATGAGGTTGTTTTGGTTGGAGGAATGACCAGAATGCCTTTGGTTTTACAGACTGTGGAAAAATTCTTCGGCAAGAAACCAAACATTTCTGTTAATCCCGATGAAGTGGTGGCGATGGGAGCGGCTATTCAGGGAGGAGTTTTGCAGGGCGATGTGAAGGATGTTTTGCTTTTGGATGTTACTCCTTTGACTTTGGGAATTGAAACGATGGGAGGTATTCGAACTCCGCTTATTGAAAGAAACACAACTATTCCGGCAACCAAATCACAAATATTTTCCACAGCTGCTGACAATCAACCGTCGGTGGAGATCCATGTTTTGCAAGGTGAGCGTGAAATGGCATCTGATAATAAAACATTGGGTAGATTTATTTTGGACGGAATTCCACCATCTCCAAGGGGTATTCCGCAAATTGAAGTTTCATTTGATATTAATGCCAATGGAGTTTTGTCAGTGAAAGCCAAAGATAAGGCGACTGGCAAAGAGCAATCAATTCGCATCGAAGCCTCTGCTGGACTTTCCAAGGAAGAAATTGAAAAGATGAAAAAAGATGCCGAAGCGCATGCAGAAGAGGACAAGAAAAAGAAAGAAGCGGTTGAGACAAAAAATATGGCAGATACTTTGGTCTTCACTACTGAAAAAGCGCTGAGGGATGCCGGGGAAAAAATTTCCGCCGACAAGAAAAAACCGGTTGAGGAAAAGATTGAGGCGCTCAAGAAAGTGAAAGATGGTGATGATATCGAAGCTATCAAAAAAGCCACTCAAGAACTTTCGGTGGAAGCGCAAAAGATTGGTGAAGAGCTGTACAAAGCAACTCAGCCTGAACAGCCGGCAGGAGGGGCAACTAGCGAAGCGCCAAAAGAAGGCGAAGCAAAAGAAGCGGAAACCGAACCGACAGATGAAAAGAAGAATGATTCTTCAGAAGAGAAGAAATAAAAAGTAAAAGCGGGGATTCCAAATCCCCGCTTTTTTTGAAATGGCGAGTTTACAGAAAGGTTGTATAATAAAAGAAAAGAATTTAGAGGGTATTGAAAAATAATAAATTGTCATTCTCGCGGAGGCGGGAATCCAAAAAATATGGAAATTGAAAAAGTTATTGGAGATTGTGAATTTTTTTTGAATAATGTTTTCCAAAATTTGGAAAAGGCTGGTTTTTTCTTAGATGAATTTGAGGAGTTGGATCATATTGCTTATAGGACTGAAAGCATCGAAAAATATGAAGAAGTAAAAAATAAGTTGGTGCATTTTTCCGAAGCATATAATGAAAAGATATTTAACGATAGATTGATTTTTGTTTGCCGTTTGAAAATGCCAATTAAATACGGAAAATTTTCAATCAAGGGTATTGAATTGTTGGCGCCGAAGGAAAATAATAAACATAAAAATGGACTGGAACATGCTGAATTTGTAATCAAAACAACACTTTTAGAATTTCAAAAAAAACATAGCGATATTGAATTTAATTTGGATGCGTATGATAGAAAAGAGAACCCAGAGCTTGAAGTTGAATTCAAAGATCACGCTGTAAAATTTCATGAGCAGAGTTTGTTGGAAGTGAGGAATATTTAATTCATTGATATGATATAAAGTGAAAATTAAATTAGAATTTTTTATTAATACTTTGATATTCTTAAAGAAAAAAATAAGAAAGTTTTTCTCATTTTTATTTTCAAAAAGTGTTGGAATAGTCGTGCTAACTTTTTTGCTAGTTAATTATTTTGGTGGAAAACTGGCTGAGGACGCACAGAGGCGTTTCGCTGATTATCAGCATGAAAAAATTCTTAAAGAATCTGAGATTAGCGCCGCTACTGCCATATTTGAGGAAGTTAGTCGGTTGATGGATAAAAGGATTTATCGGATGGAAAAATTGAATTGGGAGCTTAAAGACAATAAAGATTTTAAAAAAATCGACAATCAAATGGAATTGTACAGAGAAGTTCTTTACGATTGGAATGATAACAGGAATAGAGACATAGCATTAATGGAAAGATATTTCGGTAAGAATATTTCCGATTATTATGATAATGATGTGCATAGAGCAATTAAAGACGCAGGAGTATTATTAGAAGATTGCTATTATTTGCCATATTATAAAAGAAAAGAGGATATGGGATGGGAAATTGACGGGAGAATGGGTGATTTAGAAAATAAAGCGAAAGAGTTAAATATTAGAATGCTTAAGCTTATACAAACTCAGGGAGTTGGAATTTTTAATCCAGAAGTTAAAATTGAATAAAAAAATGCCAAAAAAAATAAAAGAAAAAATAGAAAATTTTATAAAAGAAAAGAATGTCGAGGCGGAGCATATGCTTCGGACGGGTTATTGGTTGAAACAGCTTGATTCTGACATTGATGATGCTTTTTATATTGCTGCGCTGTGTCATGACATTGAGCGTGTTTTTCCTCTTCGCGATGGAGAGGTTAAGCCTGCTAAAACCGGAGATGACAAATTGGATCAGGAATATCTTGCTTGGCATGGAAAAAGATCAGCTGAATTTGCTGAAAAACTTTTGTGGGAATATGGATTTAATGACAAGAAAGCTCTGGAAAGAATTAAAACCTTGATCGCCAATCATAGTGTTGGCGGGGACAGAGAAAAAGACTTGATGATGGATGCGGACAGTATAAGCCTTCTCGAAAATAATATCCCATTATTTATAAAAGAAGGGAAAGACAAAGAAAAATTAAAAAAGAAAACTATTTCTGAATTCAAGCGTCTCACTTCCGAAAAAGCTCGTGAACTTGTCAGGCCTTTTTATGAAAAAGCATTAGAAGAATTAAGTAATTAATTCAGTGATTAAAATTGCATAGTTTGTGACTGGTAAGACTTGATATGTTTTGTCGGCTGGTATATAGTTGTGGCAAAGAAAAATAGTTCGTTTTCAAAAAAATGTTGTAATAAAACATAATTATACAAGACGAGGAGGCAATTATGAGGGCAAAAATGCTGGCGTATTTTTTGAGTAAGGGTTTGGTGACTTTAGGTGCGGGTTATGTCCCCGTTGCATCAGTGCCAATAATCTATGTCTCAGAAGAGGGAGAAGGAGAGGAGTTTATCGTGGTTTACTGGTATGATGTTGCGAAAGATCATCAGTACGAGTTCCGTCTGTGTGTTTCGCCGGATGATATAGATAAGCAATATGCGGCGGATCCGAAAAACTTTCATGTGGTGTTCCTGGGGCAGTTGAAAGATTTGCCTAATGATCATGAATTTTTTTCCGAGGCTGTTGAGTATTTCAATGGTGATGAGGAAAAATGGATTCTGCTTGCTTTTGTTTCATGCGGTTCGCGTGTAATTTTCATGTCTGAGGTCGTGGTCAGTGCGGAAGGTGTCATCAATCCGGATACGTATATGAAGGTTGATGAGCGAGACTTGGCGATGAAACGCTTGAATAATCAAGATCGCACGATAACGGTCGGGTATAGCTCGACGGCTATGATGGATCGCTCAAGAGGTATCCCTGATCTCATGAAAATCGAACCGTTGAGTTCAGGCGAAATTGATGGTGAAGTGCAATGATTGATAATGGACTATTAAGGAGGATGTGATGAAAAAATGTCAGATTAAGAACAGCTGTGTTCCGAGTGTGCCAGTACTTACGATTGATCCAGAATCAGGCGTTTTTTTTAAACGCATCATTTGCTCTGTATGCGGACGATGGATTTCTGATCAAATAGGAGAATGATAGTCGTGATGTACCGCGATGTGTGTAGGAGCGGGCTCTCAATGGAGAGTTCGCCCTTTTTTTATTTTTGGCAGTCTCAAGCGAAAGTTGTATAATAAAGAAAAGATAGTAATTTGGTTTTTTTAAGAATTAATTTGAATAAAAAAATATATGACTGAACAAAATAATGATCAAAAAAAGCAGGTGCAGATTAAGGCGACGGATGATAAATTAAAGGGGGAATATTCGAATATGATGCAGATTTTGCATACGAAGGAGGAATTTGTGTTGGATTTTCTCAA
>JALNYX010000035.1 GCA_023229615.1 Candidatus Moraniibacteriota bacterium | reverse complement strand
GTGTTCAAGAAATATCAGAAATTTCTCGCGCTCTCAAACAATTGGCGCGCGAACTCAATGTTCCGGTTTTGGCACTCTCTCAACTTTCTC
Organism: Candidatus Moraniibacteriota bacterium; assembly: GCA_023229615.1. Classification (GTDB taxonomy): domain Bacteria; phylum Patescibacteriota; class Minisyncoccia; order Moranbacterales; family UBA9337; genus UBA12151. The sequence goes on along the minus strand of JALNYX010000035.1, from coordinate 9,421 downwards.
GTGCAGTTGAATCCCGTAGCCCGCAAATTCCAAAACTTTCCGACTTGCGTGAATCAGGATCTATTGAGCAAGATGCTGATGTTGTACTGTTCCTTTATCGAGAAGACCGAGAAAAACCGGATACGCCGAACAAAAATATCGTCGAGGTAATCATCTCAAAACACAGAAACGGGCCGCTCGGAAAGGCTCAATTATACTTCAAAGAGGAGTCCACCACGTTCAAAAACCTGGAAAAAATTCATAATGATCCTCGCTAAAAAAATTAAGCTATTATTGATTTTCCAATTTTAAAATTTAATCATTGAAAATTGATTGAAAATTGAAAATTGAAAATTGAAAATTAATACAGTGTACCCGAAAGTATTTAAAGATTTAATCGAGCATTTCGCCTCTCTCCCATCCGTCGGACCAAAAATGGCCGAACGGCTAGTTTTATTTTTATTCAAAAAAGACAGAGAAAAACTGGATGATTTTTCACAAAGTCTGCTGGCTTTGAAAAATCTAACAGTTTGCCAAAAATGCTTTAACATTTCCGAAAATACACACTGCCACATTTGCCACGACAAACAAAGAATTCAAAATATTATCTGTGTCGTTGAAGATCCGCTAGACATTATCTCAATTGAACGCACAGGAATTTATCGCGGACTTTACCATGTACTAGGAGGAACAATGCAATCATCAGGAAAATCAGAAAAAAATGAACTAAAAATTCCCCAACTTTTGACCCGAGTTATCAATGAAAAGATCGAGGAAGTTATCTTGGCAACCAACCCGACAACAGAAGGAGATCTTACCGCGCTTTATCTCAAAAGAAAACTTCAACCCACTCAAATAAAAATCACTCGCCTCGGACGCGGTATGTCCACCGGAGGCGACATTGAATACGCTGACGAAACTACCCTTTCCAGCGCTCTCAGTAATCGAAAAGAATTATAAAAAAATACCCCGCAATTCAATGCAGGGTATTTTTTTATTCTGAAAGTTTTTACGCTATTTTTGTAATTTCCACTTCGGTGCGGAATTGCTTGTGTCCAAACTTCATTTTGTATCTTTTTTTGGCTTTATGCTTAATACCCCAAACTTTTTCATCTCGAGTTTGTTGAACAATTTTTCCTTCAACTTTTGCACCATCAACCATCGGACTTCCAATTTTGACATCCTTTTCATCTCCTACAAATAAAACTTCGTCGAAAGAAACCACATCTCCCTCAACTCCTTCAATCTTCTCAATCTTAATTTTGTCGCCCTCTTCAATTTTGTACTGTTTTCCGCCTGTTTTGATAATTGCCAACATATTTTTCAAATAAATTAAATGCGAGTTATACAAAGGATATCTTACACTTTATCACCGAAAAAGTCAACTATTTCTTCAGCACCGATAAAAACGCTTCCGACGGGATGGAAACTTTTCCGATATTTTTCATTTTTTTCTTTCCTTTTTTCTGTTTTTCCAGGAGCTTTCTCTTTCGTGTCACATCCCCACCATATAGCTTTGAAATAACATCTTTACGGAAAGGACGAATCGTTTCCCTGGCAATGATTTTCCCGCCGATTGCCGCCTGAATAGCAATGACGAAGTTCTGCCGAGGAATAGAATCCTTGAGCTTGGAAACAGCTGATTTTCCTTGGGAAAGAGCTTTCGTTCGAGGGACAATTCTGGAAAGCGCTTCTACTTTCTCTTCTGCTACTAAAATATCCATTTTAACCAAGTCCGATTGATGATAGCCAATTACCTCATAATTCATCGACGCGAAACCAGAAGAAGCGCTCTTGAGTTCATCATGAAAATTGACAATAATATCCGTGAGTGGCGCTTCATAACTAAGTAAAACTCTCTCTTGATCAATATATTCCGTATTTTTGTATTCCGATCTTATGGAGGTCATCAAATCCATCACCGCACCAAGATATCCGGATGGAGTAATAATATCCAATTTTGCATGCGGTTCAGAAATCGATTCAATCATTGAAGCATCCGGCATATCGGAAGCGGAATAAATTATTTTTTCCGCTTCTTGATCTTTGATTTTCACTCGATACACAACACTAGGAGTTGTGATGGTAGGTGAAATTTCAAATTCACGTTCCAGTCGTGCCTGAATAATTTCCAAATGAAGCATTCCCAAAAATCCGCAGCGAAAGCCTTTTCCCAATGCCGGATTGCTTTCCGGTTCGAAAACAAAAGCTGCATCATTAAGGCGCAATTTTTCCAAAGCATCACGCATCAAAGTATACTCATCTCCTTCAACTGGATAAAAACTGGCATATACCATCGGTCGCACTTCTTTATATCCCGGAAGAGCCTCGACTTCACGATCTCCATTTGCACTCCGCGCTCCGCGTCCCAAACTCCAGGTGATAGTATCACCCACTCGGCAATATTCCACACTTTTAAATCCAGTTGCCACATATCCAATATCTCCCGCTTTCAAATTCTCTTCACTTTTGAAAGCCGGCCTGAAAGTTCCCACTTCTACCACAGAAGTTTCACGTTCTGTCGCCATCATTAAAATTTTATCATCCCTTTTTACTTGTCCATCCACAATCCGAACATAAGCCAAAACACCTTTATAGATATCATATTTTGAATCAAAAATAAGCGCGCGCAAAGGTTTTTCAATACTTCCTTTCGGATAAGGAATTTTTTCTATCACTCGTCGGATTATCTCCTCCACGCCTATTCCGGTTTTACCTGAAGCTGAAAGAATTTCACTTTCACCGCATCCCAAAATATGCACAATTTCTTTTTTGGTTTTTTCCACTTCGGCGTTAGGCAGGTCAATTTTATTTATTACTGGAATTATTTCCAGGCCTTGTTCAATCGCCAAATACAAGTTGGAAAGGGTTTGCGCTTGCACTCCCTTGGTGGCATCTACTAACAAAATCGCCCCTTCCACCGCCGCCAGCGAACGTGAAACTTCATATCCGAAATCCACATGCCCCGGAGTGTCAATCAAATTCAAAACATATTCTTTGTAATTCATTCTAACGGGCTGAAGTTTGATGGTTATTCCCCGCTCGCGTTCCAAATCCATCTGATCCAGAAGCTGTTCTTTCATCTTTCGCTTTTCCACGGTTCCGGTAAATTCCAAAAGCCGATCGGATAAAGTCGATTTCCCATGGTCAATATGGGCAATTATGCAAAAATTTCGAATATTGTTCATAATTTCATTATTTCATTATTTCATTCCAGCGGACTCTTAATATTTCTTAGCATCGAATTATTTTCAACTACCTTAATGTAAATCTGGATCGTTATAATACTAGCATACCGGAACAATTTCTGTACAGGTTGACAGGTTTGAATATTTCACAAACCCCTGATATAATATAAATAGGTTCGGGTAATAACTTTTATTCATAAGAACTTATGATTTAAAGTTTATACTGAAATTATAGCCAATCCAAACCAAAAAATCAACCAGTTCGCATATAACTAGTTAAACGAAATAAATTTTTCATTTTGTGCGTTGAATTAAGTTTGTACATAATCGACGGAATAAAATTTTGCTTTTTCTAATTTATTTATAGAGGGGTATAAGGTGTCTTTTTTGCTCCTGGAATCGCAAAAAAGACGGATTTAATAATTTTTTATTTTTAACTTTTCGAAGTTGGCACTGGCCATATAAGAAAAGTAACAAAAAGTATGCCAGAAAGATTTAACCCGCATGATTCTCAATATAAAAAGGTTGAGGATTTACCAGAAGAGATACAAAAAAATTTCGTTAATGTTGAAGGAGGAGGCTTTGTTTATAAATCCGCAACTGATTATGGTTATGATCAAGCTTTCGACGATGCCGAATTAATACTTGCATTTAAAAAGCAGTATCCTCATGTCGAGGATTACATTCGTCACGCCAATTGGGAATTACCACAATTAAGGGAACGAAGAAAATATCAAGAAAAAAAAGAAGCAGATTTAAAAAAATTCAGGGAGGAAAGGTTAGCAGCCATAGAAAAAATCAGAGAAGAAAGAGAGCCGAACATAAAAAAGATAATATTGTTTATCGAAGATGACAGTAATAATATTGAAGCAATAGAATCTCTTATAACTAAATTTCCCGGCAGGGAATATGGCGACGAGTATATTGTAGCGAATTCGTTGGACGAAGCCAGGGCTTACCTAGATACCGCTGATACTATTATTACAGACCGATTTTTTCCTACGTCCTCTGACGCTGAACCAAACGATAATGGATTGGATATTCTAACATCATATCCAGATAAAACGGCACTCATTACATCAGGCGATACAAATGTGAATGTCGGGGATCATAAATGGAAAAAGAGTAAATGCATTACCATTGCCTACCGCCAGGAAGACCGCGAAAGGAAATTTGAGACAAATCTGCAGAATGAAGAAGCTATTGTTAAAAAAAGACCGGTTGATTGGGCAATTGCCCATAATTTTGCTACTGGCGCATATCAATCGTTAGAAAAATTATCAGATACTGATATTTTTAAATCATATTATCATGGTAATTTAGCAGGCCTTTTTTCACAATTTGCCTGCGGCTCTCCTGCTCTAGTAGAAGAACTCGCAATCCAAAAAATATTATCTCTTGGAAACGACGCCAAAAAACAATTCCCCTTAAGAGATTTCGTTATGCGATATGCGTTTAGCGTTGCTAAAACGAACAATGAGTTAGTTTTACTCATGCGTAAATTCTGGCCTCAGACTGCTGAAAGTTACAGTAGCAAGGCATTTGTAGGCATGACAACTTCCGATGACCCGGATCCTTCATATGAAAGGGTTCGCGATAACTTCAAAAAAATAGTAAATAAATTGTTTGAAGGGACTGGTTGTCAAGTTCAGATGGATTGGGAAAGTAGACAACGAGGAGGTGGCGATGTGAGTTACGATCTCTACTTAAACCCTCTATACATGAATCTAATGAAGGACACTGAAACGGCTGATAAAGTGGAGAAATTTAGAGAAAAGATAGAATCTCTTCTTTAATTTTTTGGATTGCCAAATGCACTAAGGAATTTTTGATTTTGGGCATTCACCCCTTAATCCCCTCTGCCCAAAATCAAAAACAGAAAAAGCAAAATTTTATTTTAACAATTAATAGAGCACGGTGTAATATCAGGAAATGAAAAATTTACATCGTTTAACTAACTATATCTCTGTCAAGCATCTCAATCATTCAATGGTTGGGATGCTTTTTCTTTTATCTTCAAAAAATTCTCCATTTTTCCAAACTGCATAAATCACGTGAGCCATTTTATTCATAGTTGCGCACATTGCCACCTTGTAGGGTTTCCCCTCGCTTCTTTTCTTTTGAAAAAAATCCCGGAATATATTGTCATGAAGCACCGCTACACTGCAAGCGTTATACAGCCTCGTCCTGAGGATTTTATTACCCCGTTTAGAAATATACCCCTTGCCGTGAATGGATGTGCCACTTTGGTGCACGCGCGAATCCAATCCGACATAGGCGATTAATTTTCCGGAACTAGGGAAGCGATTAATGTCTCCAACCTCAGAAACAAAACTAACTGCCGTAATCGGACCGACTCCGGGAATAGTACGTAAGAGTTTTTGTTCATCTTTGTGAAATTCTTTTAATTTTTTTTCCAATTTTTCAATTTCTATAGATACAGTTTTTATTAATCTGGCATTGGATTTGGAAATGGAAATTCCCAAATATTTTTCTTTGTAAGAAACTGCGTCTTGTTTACGGTTTAAAATATTTTTCAAATTGGCTAAGGAATCTCTTTGCCTAACCAAGCTTTTGAGCGTTAAGGTTTCCGCATCGTCGATGAATTTGTAGCCGACTTTTTTTCCTGTGCAATATCTGATTAAACTCGCATCTTTTTTGTCATTTTTTACTCTTCGCAAACTGATCTGATTTTGTTTTTTAACAATGAGCGGATTAATCACACTTACAGTAAATCCCGCCCGAGCCATATTGTATGACATCGGTAAATGATAGATGCCGGTTGATTCGACGCCAATAACTGTTTCTTCTTTTTTAAATTTGTTTTTTGTCAGATAGCGTTCAAATGTCTTTATCCCTTTAAGATTGTTTTGAAATAGAATCGGCTCGGTTGCCTCCGCAAAACAGGCATAGAAATCATTTTTACTGATATCTACGCCGATGTATTTATCCATATGGTTGATTTTTCTTTTAAATTAGGTAAAATGAACTAAGAGAAAAGAAGAGAAGAAAAGAGAATCGAGAGTGGTAAGTTGCCGCCTCTTCGTCAAAGCAAAAAGCAGGTTCATTTTTCATACGAAGTAATTCCCAAAAAAGAATTCTTCAACTAACTTATCCGCTTACTAAGCTTTGCAAAGAGGCTGCAGGTTAGGCGACGGGATATCGATTCGATTCCCAACACGGCATTCGCAATACCTCTCTATACCATTATATCTTATGGTATGATTGTATTATATGAACACTGAATATCTGGTTATACAGAAAAGAAAATCACAAATATTTTTTGACATTTTTAATAGCCCTTTTTTGAAATTTTTTGAAAAAAAGAAGGCCACCGATTTCTCGATGACCTTAATTGGGGTCTGCTTCTCGTGTTCATGACTTCTTCCTATACATCAGGAATTGTGCCAATAGAACGGCGGAGAAAATCACCCCAAGAACATCTGGCACTACTATATACCACGACTTAATTAACACTGCGTAGCAGGTTCGTGATACATAAACGCTGAGTGGTAATAAAACCATGAGGAAACTCAGCCCGCACCGTTGTTCTTTGTGGTTTTTGCGAATCTGACTTGGCAGAGCAATTACTACCATGATAATCGCCAAAACCATTGTTGCGGTTCCAAATATGCTCTCCATGTGATTTTCTCCTTTTCGATTTTGTAAAGAGCAGACCCCGCCAATAGCGAGAATCTACCCTTCTTTGTTAGAAAAATAGACTCATTCACTATTAACCGACTAGTATAGCATTTATTTCGACTTTTGTCCAGTGTAATTTTCAAAAAATTTCAAAAAAGGGCTTTAATTAAGGAAAATATTTGTGATTTTCTTTTCTGTTCCACCCAAATTGCGCTGACGAAATGGCAGGTTTAGTGATATAATAAAGACAAGCGATATTAACAAAATAATCAATAATCCACGGCGCAACTTCGCATGTGCCGATACGTTCAACGAAATAATAATAAATTTTTCTCTAGAGTATATACTACAATAAAAATAGTTTCAATTTTATTAGATTTTATGCAAAATCAAGAAGAACAAAATACTCACCTTGCCTTATTTAAAGGAAAAAATATTCGTCGTACTATTTTTCAAAAAGAATGGTGGTTTTCGGTTGTGGATGTTTGTGGCGTATTAACTGATAGTCCCGATGCTGGTGCCTATTGGCGAAAGTTAAAACAAAGGCTCGTGGCCGAAGGAAGTGAGGTCGTGACATTTTGTCACGGACTGAAATTGGAGGCTAACGATGGCAAAAAATATAAAACAGATTGTGCTAACACTGAAGGGATGTTTCGTATTGTTCAATCCATTCCCTCACCAAAAGCTGAGCCACTCAAGCGGTGGTTGGCTAAAGTTGGTTATGAGCGCATTCAAGAAGTGGAAAATCCAGAACTTGCCAGTAAACGAATGAGACTTTTGTATAAGCTTAAAGGTTATCCCGATGAGTGGATTGAAATGCGTATGCGTGGCATTGCTATTCGCGAAGAGTTGACTGATGAGTGGCAAAAAAGAGGTATAAAATATAAAAAAGATTATGAAATTTTAACTGCGGAAATATCACAAGCTACATTTGGATTAAAACCAAATGAATATAAGAAGATAAAAGGTTTGAAACGCGAAAATCTTCGTGACCACATGGACGATTTTGAACTTATCTTAACTATGCTTGGCGAACGAACTACAAAAGAAATTCACAAAACCAAAGATTCCAAGGGTATACAAAGATTGAAAGATGACGCTAGGCTTGGTGGGGAAGTGGCTGGAACAGCTAGAAAGCAAATTGAGAGGCGAATTGGACGACCAGTCGTCACTGGTGATAACTTCCTTAAAAATAAAAAAATAAAAAAATAAATTTTTAATTTATGAAAAGAGGTGTTGCAGGAATAATTGAAAATTATGATGGCAATTTTTTGCTTCATATGCGAGATAAGAAAGCGCCTACTATGAAAAATCAATGGTGTTTAGTAGGCGGTAGTCTTGAAGATAATGAAGACATTGAGCAAGCATTAATACGAGAAATTAAAGAGGAAACAGCGTTAGAAGCTCATAACTTAAGTTTTGTTCAGACTTTTATTTTTAACAATAAGAATATAACCATATATCATTGTTATGTTGATACTCGCAAGCAAAAAATGTTGATTGGCGAGGGTGAAAAGCTGCATTTTTTTAAGCCCACGGAATTAAGCATGCTAATTGAAAAATTGCCATATAAAAACCAGTACTTGGATTTAATGTTGTTTTTTTTGAAAAACCGCTAAAATTTTTACATCCGATAATGGCGGATTCACGGCTCTTCGCCCAAGTTTCTTTCTTTTTCATTTCCGCTACGCTATAATAAAAAAGAAAGAAACTTCACAAATTCGCGCACGTTAGGCGAAATTATACTGATTTTTTTCAATTTGAATTATAATTAAAACAATTAACTTATAAACTATGAAAGAACAAATCCTTTCACAACTAGCAAATAAAATTAAAAATTTTAAAATTATTTGGGTAATAGCTATTTCTATTATTGCCACTGTTTTAATTTCTGGCGGCATCTACATTTGGCAAAATTCTAAAATAAAAATATTCGAATATAATTCACGGCAACGAATTATCTCACTACAAAGTCAATTAACTCAATCTCAAAATGAATATGTTAATCTAACAGGTCAAAAATTAAAATGCACTGAATCACTTATTGATAATATTTCATACAATCTTATCAATGATTATTGTAATATAAACGAATGCTTATTTAATCTCAACAATAGCGATTATCCTTTAGGTATTTCTACTGCCACTGGTTACTACTCATCAATTGAAAAAAGCGATTTAGAAGGAACAAAAAAATGTGACAATTTTACAATAACTGAAGGCTCAAAAGAATTAGTTCGTGCAATGGTTAACCTAGTCAACGGAGGAAATACTTTACACAGCCTAAACAACTTAGGCCAACCAGTTGTTAACCTTGGGCTAGAACTAATTAACGAATCTGAAAAACAAAACATCATAAACTCATCTGTCAAAAACCAAATTAAGTTAATTGTTTTAAATGTCACTCCCAAATATGCAGGGGTGACCGCATGTCATCCGGAAATAATTGTATTGAGAAAAAAATAAAAATCAGCATAACAACGCCTAACTAACTATATCTCTGTCAAGCATCTCAATCATTCAATGGTTGGGATGCTTTTTCTTTTATCTTCAAAAAATTCTCCATTTTTCCAAACTGCATAAATCACGTGAGCCATTTTATTCATAGTTGC
>JALNYX010000034.1 GCA_023229615.1 Candidatus Moraniibacteriota bacterium | reverse complement strand
GGAATGGCTGGAAAGAGTCAGAAAGATCAGGGCTTCGGAAAGAAATCTCTATGAAAAAGTGAAAGACATTTTTGCAACCAGTGTCGATTATGATTCGAAAACTGATTTCACCAAGGAATTTTACGCGACGATGCAAAACAAATTCCACTATGCAATTACTGGAAACACAGCGGCGGAATTGGTGGTCAACCGTATCAGTGGGAAAAAAGAAAATTTGGGAATGACAAATTGGAAAGGCGCGACACCGACCAGAAAGGAAGCGGAAGTGGCAAAAAATTATATGTTGGAAACGGAATTGCGACAATTGTATTTGTTAGTAGAACAATTTTTATCTTTCGCTGAATTTCAAATTGAGCGGAAAAATATTATGCATATGAAAGACTGGGTGGCGTATCTGCATGAGATGCTTAAAGCCAATAAATTGGAAGTGCTTTCAGGTAGGGGAAAAATTTCGCATGATAAAATGGAAAAAGTGGTGAAAGATGAATTGAAAAGATTTATTGACCAGAAGAGTTTGAGATAATCCATCGCTGGATTTAGCGATGATTGGAAATTAGATAGATTAAATGATTGGTTTCTGATTTCCGGTTGTGGATAACTTTCTATTGTAAGTGATGATAAAGATGATATTATAAAGATATAATATCATCTTTATAAAAATTATTATGAAAAGCGAAAACAAAAAAACGTTCCAAGATTTTACAAATCTGTATAGTCTTTCAAAAACATTAAGATTTGAGCTGAGGTCGGTAGGGGAAACTCAGGTGATGCTGGAAAAAGATGAGGTTTTTAAAAAAGATGAAAAAATTCAGAAGAAGTACGAAGAAACAAAGCCATTTATTGACCGTCTTCATAGAGAATTTATAAAAGAAGCATTAGGTGATGTTTCGCTTTCTGGATTGAATGGATATTTTGATATTTTTGAAAAATACAAAAAAGATAAGAAAAACAAAGATTTTCAAAAGGCGCTTTGGAAAAAAGAGGGGGATTTGCGAAAAGAGATTGTTGCAATTTTGGACAATAAAGCAAAGGAATGGATTGAAAAATATTCCAACATAAAGATAAAGAAAAAGGATTGCAGTATATTTTTTGAGGAAAGTGTGTTTGAGATTTTGAATGAGAGGTATGGAAATGAAAAAGGTGCGGAAATCATTGATGAAGAAACTGGAGAAGTTGTTTCGATCTTCAAGGGATGGAAAGGTTTTACGGGATATTTTTCAAAATTTCAGGAAACTAGAAAAAACTTCTATAAAGATAATGGGATTGCCTCTGCGGTTTCAACCAGGATTATCGATCAGAATCTGAGAAGATTTTGTGATAATATTAGTATTTTCAATTTAATAAAAGACAAGATTGATTTTTTCGAGGTTGAAAAAAACTTTGAAAAATCGGCTAGCGAGGTATTTTCTTTGAGTTTTTACAGTACGTGTTTGTTGCAGAATGGTATCGACTCATACAATGAGATTGTTGGAGGCAAAACTTTGAAGAATGGGGAGAAATTGAAAGGAGCTAATGAATTGATTAACAAATATCGTCAGGATAACAAAGGCGAAAAAATTCCTTTTCTGAAATCTTTGGATAAACAGCTACTTAGTGAAAAGGAAAAATTTATTAATCAGATAGAAAATGATCAGGAGTTGTTGAATGTATTGAAAAAATTTCATATAACTTCCAGAGAGAAGATTGAAATGTTGCGAAAACTGTTTAAGAGTTTTGTTGCTGAAAATTATAACTATGATTTGAGCAAAGTTTATATTTCCAAGGAAGCTTTCAATACAATATCTCGAAAATGGACAAATGAGACTCGCAAGTTTGAAGAGTTGCTTTTTGAAGCAATGAAAGCTGAAAAATTGGCAAAATATGAGAAGAGTGACGATAGCTATAAGTTTTCTGATTTCATGGCGTTGAGCTATTTCAGGGATGCTTTGAGCGAGAACACCTCGGAAGCGGAAAAATTTTGGAAAGACCATTACTATCAAGAGAACGGAAACAAAAAAGGATTTTTGGAATTGAATCAAAGTAAGTGGGAACAATTTTTACAAATTTTTGATCATGAATTTAGCGCATTACTTGAAGATGAGCGTGTTAATGAGAAAGGAGACATTATCTTGATTGGCTATGATAATTACAAGAAAGATTTCGAGAATATTATTAGTCAAGATAATTTTAAAAATGATTCAAATTCAAAAGTTGCTATCAAGGATTTTGCCGATTCAGTTTTGAGTGTTTATCAGATGTCAAAATATTTTGCAGTTGAAAAGAAAAGGAAATGGGTTGAAGAATGTGAATTGAATGATTTTTATACAAACTCCGAGTTTGGATATTTGAAGTATTATGAGGATGCCTATGAGGGAATTGTGCAGTCATATAATCATATTAGAAATTATCTAACTCAAAAGCCATATAGTGAAAGTAAATGGAAGTTGAATTTTGAAAATCCTACATTGGCCAATGGTTGGGATAAAAACAAGGAAACTGATAATACCTCGGTTATCTTGAGAAAGGAAGGAAAGTTATATTTAGCTATAATGAAAAAAGGATGCAATAAAATTTTCAGTGATAAGAATTTGAAAATAATCAAAGATGACAGTGGAGAATTTTACGAAAAGATGGAATATAAGCTTTTTCCTGATCCTGCGAAAATGATGCCAAAGGTTTGTTTTTCCGAAAAAGGATTGAATTTCTTTAAGCCATCTGACGATATTCTAGAAATTTACAATAATAGTGAATTTAAAAAAGGTGAAACTTTTTCTGTTCAAAATATGCAGAAATTGATAGAATTCTATTCTGATTGTTTGAAAAAATACGAGGGGTGGCAATGTTATGATTTTAATAATGTAAAAAGCTCGCGAAGTTATACGAATAACATAGGAGAATTTTATAGGGATGTTGCAAAAGACGGTTATAAAATTTCGTTTATTCCCGTATCAGTAAAGTATATTGAAGAAAAAAATAATTCCGGCGAACTTTATCTTTTTGAAATATACAATAAAGATTTTGCGCAGGGAAGAACGGGAAAGAAGAATTTGCATACAATGTATTTTGAGAACGTGTTTTCAAAAGATAATGAAAAGCATAATTTTCTAATAAAACTAAATGGACAAGCGGAAATATTTTACCGTCCCAAATCTATTGAAGTTGAAGAGGTAGAAAGGAATTTCAAAAGAAAGATTGTTAACAAAAAAAGATATACTGAGAATAAAATGTTTTTTCATTGTCCAATAAATTTGAATAGAGAAAGAGGAGAAATGAAAGCGAGGCAGTTTAATGCGAAAATTAATAATTTTCTTGCTGATAATTCAGAAATTAATATCATCGGAATTGATCGAGGTGAAAAACATTTGGCATACTATTCCGTTATTAATCAAAAGGGAGAGATCTTAAAGAGTGGAAGTTTTAATGAAATAAACGGAGTTGATTATGCAAAAAAACTTGAAGAGAGAGCTGACGAAAGAGAAAAGGCTAGAAGAGATTGGCAGGACGTTGAAGGAATAAAAGATTTGAAAAAAGGATATGTTTCCCAAGTTGTGAGAAGATTGGCTGATTTGGCAATTGAGTACAACGCAGTTATTATCTTGGAGGACTTAAATATGCGATTCAAACAAATTCGCGGGGGAATTGAAAAAAGTGTTTATCAACAACTCGAGAAAGCCTTGATTGATAAGTTAAGTTTCTTGGTGAACAAAAATGAAATGAATTCTGAAAAAGCCGGAAATTTATTGAAAGCATATCAATTGTGTGCTCCATTTGAGTCATTTGAAAAAATGGGCAAGCAAACCGGAATAGTTTTCTATACCCAAGCGAGTTATACTTCAAAAATTGATCCTGTCACAGGCTGGAGACCTGGCTTGTATTTGAGATATGCAAATGCAGATAAGGCAAAGAAAGATATTTTGAAATTTGATAGTATAAAGTGGAGCAATGAAAAAAAGAGGTTTGAATTTGAATATGACATTAAAAAATTTCAGACTCAGAAAGAATACCCGACAAAAATAAAATGGACCGTTTGTTCAAATGTCGAGAGATTTCGCTGGGATAAGACACGGAACAATAACAAAGGAGAGTATGTTCATTATGAAGATATGACCAACGAGTTTATTGAATTGTTTAAGGTGGCCTCCATTGATATATCAAGAAATATCAAGGATCAAATTGAAAGCATGGATTCAAAAGAAAACGTAAAATTTTTCAAAGATTTCTTATTCTTTTGGGGAATGATTTGCCAAATCAGAAATACTCAAAAAGAGAAAGAAGGAAATGAAAATGATTTTATTTTGTCCCCGGTTGATCCACTTTTTGATAGTAGACGAGCAAGCGAATATGGAAAGAGTTTGCCGAAAAACGGAGATGAAAATGGAGCATATAATATCGCACGCAAAGGCATAGTGATTTTAAATAAGATCTCGGCACATAAAGGACAAAATGGAAATTGCGAAAAATTCGGATGGAAAGAAGCCTTTATTTCTCATGCGGAATGGGATAGCTTTGCTCAGAAAAAATAGAAAAAGGTCCTTGACCAAAAACAGTATAGGGTATAATCTATACTGTTTTTTAATTGTGTTAAAATTATGGAAAGCTATATTCAAATTTCAAAGCTCAATGACTTTATTTTTTGCCCTATGTCGCTGTATTTTCATTCATTTTATGATAATTATGATCAGAAAATATATCACGAAAAACCGCAAACTGTCGGGAAAATCGCTCATGAGAATATTGACAATGGGAAATATTCCACCGCCAAAAAATATTTACAGGCATTGCCGATTTATTCAAGCAGGTTTAATTTGATGGGAAAAATTGATATTTATGATGCGGAGAGAAAGTATTTAATTGAAAGAAAATATAACGTCAAAAAAATTTATGATGGGTATGTTTTGCAATTATACGCGCAGTTTTTTTGTTTGGAAGAAATGGGTTTTCCGGTGGAAAAAATGTTTATTCATTCCTTGTCGGATAACAAAAGGTATGAAGTGAAGAAACCTGGAGGACGCGAGGAATTTGAATTTGAGAGAATTATTGAAAAGATTAAATGTTTTGATTTGTTGAATTTTAACAAAGATGCTAATCCTAATAAGTGCAACAACTGCATTTATCGGGAATTGTGTAATCGATAAAAAATATGATGAGTTTACCTGATTTTATGGAAAAGCAGATATTGTTTATTGAAGCCAGGTATGGAGTTGAAAATAGTTTGCAATTCCAAAATGATAATATCTTGTATAAAAAAGATTGGAAAAACAGTAATAGGATTTCTTGTTTTAAAGTTTTTGCAATTTTTATAATTGGAAATTTTACCATTACCAGCGTTTTGATTAAAAAATGCAGGCAATATGGAATTTCTTTGTTTTTGCTAGGAAATAATTTTGAGTGTTATGCCGCTGTTAGTTCAGGATTAGAAAGTAATTTTATTTTGCGGGACAGACAGTATAAGAAAGAAGATGAATTGGAAATGGCGAAAAAGTTGGTTGAAAATAAAATAACAAATCAGTTATTGCTTTTGAAAGAAAGAAGATTTCTTTTAAATTTTGATTATAAAATTAAAGAAATGAAAGAAAAAATCGAAAAAATCGGAAATGAAAAAGAATTGCTGGGAATGGAAGGAAGTTATAGCAAGGAATTTTTTAGGGAATATTTCAGGCAAATGAATTGGATAAGAAGAATGCCGAGAACCAAATATGATGTGAATAATGTTTTGTTGGACATCGGGTATACTTTCCTGTTTAATTTTATTGATTCTTTGCTTCGATTGTATGGTTTTGATACATATAAAGGATTTTATCATAAATTATTTTTCCAAAGAAAATCATTATCTTGCGATATAATGGAACCTTTTCGTTGTGTTATCGATAGGCAACTGTTGAAATCATTTCGATTGGGACAAATTAATGAAAATGATTTTGAGTATAAAAACGGAAAATATGTTTTGAATTTTGATAATCAAAGAAAATATATTGCGATTTTTTCGGAAGCGGTGATGAAAAATAAAAAAGAAATGTTTGATTATGTCAGGGAATTTTATCGTTTTTTTGTGGTGGAAGGAAAAAAATTCCCTGAATTTCGAATTAACAATTAAGCGGATAAAAATATGTTTATAGTTTCATATGACATTGCGGATGACAAGGTTCGGACAAAATTTTCCAAATTTCTCAAGCAATATGGAAGGCGATTGCAATATTCCGTTTTTGAAATTAAAAATAGTCAAAGAATCCTGGAAAATATAAAATCCGAGGTTGAACATCGATACAAAAAGGTCTTTACTAATAATGATAGTGTGATAATATATGGTATATGTGGTGGATGCGAGAAGAAAATTGTTCGTATTGGTTATCCCGCACAGGAGGAACAGGAGGTGGTGTTTTTCGGATAAGAATGAATCGAATGAACTTTGAAAATTTAATACAAATGTGTAAATCTTTGTGTGGATATTAAGTTGGACATTTTGATTATATGAAACCTCAGTCTTTATAAAACTGAAAACCCTTATCTGAGCCAAAAAGTCGTAGTTGCCATAGTTGCACTATTTGTATCTTTTTGGCTTAGATTCAACATTTCAAGAGTCTAATATCAATATAAGATTTCTACTTTTGTAGATCAAGGTAAAATAATGTTATGACTGAAGTCTAATATCAATATAAGATTTCTACTTTTGTAGATAATATGTATGTGTAGATTGCCCCAGCGAGTCTAATATCAATATAAGATTTCTACTTTTGTAGATTTGATCTTCCTTTCCACCAGTAATAAGGTCTAATATCAATATAAGATTTCTACTTTTGTAGATTAAATTGGGAAAGAACTCTTAATATCCGGTCTAATATCAATATAAGATTTCTACTTTTGTAGATTTTGGAAAAATTCGAATGTTTTGCTTATGTCTAATATCAATATAAGATTTCTACTTTTGTAGATCCAACTAAATTTGGTGTTCCTCCAGCAGTCTAATATCAATATAAGATTTCTACTTTTGTAGATGAGTCGGCGCAACCTGGACCCACTGTTGTCTAATATCAATATAAGATTTCTACTTTTGTAGATATGCCTGCATAGTCATACAGTGATCGTCTAATATCAATATAAGATTTCTACTTTTGTAGATGACAGCAGAAGGTCGAACGAGGGCATAAGTCTAATATCAATATAAGATTTCTACTTTTGTAGATTTGAAGAGGCGATAGAAAAACCTTTGTTGTCTAATATCAATATAAGATTTCTACTTTTGTAGATCAGCAACGCTTGTCGCCGTTGTTGTGTCTAATATCAATATAAGATTTCTACTTTTGTAGATATAAGGTAGATATGGGGAAAATCAAAGTCTAATATCAATATAAGATTTCTACTTTTGTAGATCTTCGCTGACACCTTCGCGAGAATGAGGTCTAATATCAATATAAGATTTCTACTTTTGTAGATTCTGGATATGGGGTGTGGTTTCAATCAGTCTAATATCAATATAAGATTTCTACTTTTGTAGATCGCGGTGAAAGTGGTGGCTGGTATTGAGTCTAATATCAATATAAGATTTCTACTTTTGTAGATCTTATGTACATCTTCAATTGTTGGTAGGTCTAATATCAATATAAGATTTCTACTTTTGTAGATCCAGTAAGTATCTGAGTGCTTATTGTGTCTAATATCAATATAAGATTTCTACTTTTGTAGATTCTCCATCTTTGCCATCGATACCATGTCTAATATCAATATAAGATTTCTACTTTTGTAGATTCTATGCATGGATTGGATATTGAATTGGTCTAATATCAATATAAGATTTCTACTTTTGTAGATAATTCAACTAAACGAGATCCAGTATTAGGTCTAATATCAATATAAGATTTCTACTTTTGTAGATTAAAAGGTGAATTGACGGATAAGGAAGTCTAATATCAATATAAGATTTCTACTTTTGTAGATCAGTTGCTCGTAAGGTACTTACTAATGTCTAATATCAATATAAGATTTCTACTTTTGTAGATCTATCTTCTCGCTCTGTGGTGTGTGTGTCTAATATCAATATAAGATTTCTACTTTTGTAGATCTTGCTACCTTTTCTGCTGGACGTATGGTCTAATATCAATATAAGATTTCTACTTTTGTAGATAGATAAATTATTGCGATAATATGAATCAGTCTAATATCAATATAAGATTTCTACTTTTGTAGATTGACGCGCGGGTACGAAATGAGCAAGAAGTCTAATATCAATATAAGATTTCTACTTTTGTAGATAAAACGACACCAACGTCACAGCTTAGTCTAATATCAATATAAGATTTCTACTTTTGTAGATATTTATGCCACTGCCATCGTCAATCAAGTCTAATATCAATATAAGATTTCTACTTTTGTAGATTTGGTATCCCAATCTGCACCAGCTCCTGGTCTAATATCAATATAAGATTTCTACTTTTGTAGATTTAATTATTTACTTTGAGCCGAATGAATGTCTAATATCAATATAAGATTTCTACTTTTGTAGATTGAAAGCTCCCAAGCAAGATAACAAAAGTCTAATATCAATATAAGATTTCTACTTTTGTAGATAATTAAGCGCACCAACTTGGTTTTCCAGTCTAATATCAATATAAGATTTCTACTTTTGTAGATCTACCGCTTTCCTCTTTGTCCGCCTCGTCTAATATCAATATAAGATTTCTACTTTTGTAGATGTATAAAAACAGCAAGATTCGAGATGGTCTAATATCAATATAAGATTGCTACTTTTGTAGATCTAATCTCCTCATACCATTCAGGCTTGTCTAATATCAATATAAGATTTCTACTTTTGTAGATAAGATAGATTCAGGTTAAATTTATGGGTCTAATATCAATATAAGATTTCTACTTTTGTAGATTAAGTCGCTCACATCTCCGTTATCTGTCTAATATCAATATAAGATTTCTACTTTTGTAGATAAAACTATGGGAAAGAAATATAATTTAGGTCTAATATCAATATAAGATTTCTACTTTTGTAGATCTAATAGAATCCCTATATACAACAGGTCTAATATCAATATAAGATTTCTACTTTTGTAGATAGAAATCTCCGCCCCATATACAGATGTCTAATATCAATATAAGATTTCTACTTTTGTAGATTGCTTCCTGTCACGCTCATTTTCACATGTCTAATATCAATATAAGATTTCTACTTTTGTGGATTGTAGATATCTTAATCTTGCGGGGAAATTGGGGGATGGTATAATAAAGATGTGATATCATTATACTTTGCATTTTTATGGATAACGAAAATAGAAAACCTTTGGCGGATCGGATGCGTCCTGAGAAGCTTTCCGATTTTGTCGGGCAAGAAGGTATTATTGGTGAGGGAAAAATATTACGTAAAATAATCGAAAGCGATCAAATTCCGTCGATGATTTTTTGGGGTCCGCCCGGAAGCGGAAAAACCACATTGGCGCGCATCATCGCCAAGATGACCAACGCTAAGTTTTTCCATCTCAGTGCGGTTTCCAGCGGAGTCAAAGAAATCAGAAAAATTATTGAAGAAGCGAAAAATTATCCAAAAATAAAAACAATTCTTTTTTTGGATGAAATTCACCGTTTCAACAAAGCGCAACAAGACAGACTGTTGCCATACGTTGAGGACGGAACATTGATTTTGATCGGCGCGACAACAGAAAATCCCAGCTTTGAAGTCAATTA
>JALNYX010000002.1:8796-62257 GCA_023229615.1 Candidatus Moraniibacteriota bacterium | reverse complement strand
TGTTGTAGCGATTTATGTTTTGGTTTTAGTAACGGATATTGTTTTACTTTTGTTTTTCCATGGACTCGGAAAGGATTTTCGAAAGATGATTCGAGGAGCCGATTTGCCTCCTCTTGCTAAGGATAAGTTTCAGTTGCAGTGGGCAAAAATAAAAGAAAGACTACAAAGTAACAGTCAATCACAGTATAAGGCGGCTATTCTGGAGGCGGATAATGTGGTCGGAGAAATGCTGAAAAAAATTGGATATGCCGGGAATGATATGACAGAAAGATTGGAAAAAGCAAATGTTGGACAGATTGAAAATTTGGAAGAACTCCGAAAATCGCATCAAATTCGCAACAGAATTGTATATAAGGAAAATTTTGAAGTTGATTTGGATATTGCGAAGGAAACTATCAAGGCATATGAAGATTTTCTGAAATTTATTGACATTCTCTAGATTTTTATTATACTAGGGTATAGTGTTTGAAATATATAGCGGGGTGGAGCAGTCTGGCAGCTCGCGTGGCTCATAACCATGAGGTCGCAGGTTCAAATCCTGCCCCCGCAACAAATCGTAGTTATTTAAAAAGTTGATATATTTTTGAACTTGCCGTATGATAATTGTATAATATATATGGTGGGTTTATGGCAAAATCAAGAGAAAAATTCGAAGCTAGAAAATTGAGAATAAGCGGGTTGAGCCTAATGGAAATAGCGGATAAACTAGAGGTATCGAAGGGATCCGTAAGTGTTTGGTGTGATGATATTAAATTATCCAAGAAGCAGATAAGGAGGTTGCATGAAAAAATGGTTACAGGAAGTTATGAAGGGCGTATGATAGGGGCGAATATGCAAAAGGAAAAAAAGATAAAAAAAATACGAGAATGCTCGCTGAAGGCAAAAAAAGATATTTCTACATTGAATCATAGGGATTTATTTATTGCAGGACTTGGATTATATTGGGGAGAAGGTTCAAAAAAATCCGGAGTCCGATTCTATAATTCAGATCCGGAAGCTATTAAATTTATGATGGAGTGGTTTAGAGAGATATTGAAAATTAAAGAAGATAGGTTTTTGATGTATATAAATATCAATCAAATTCACAAAAAGAGGTTGAAATCGGTAATTGAATATTGGTCTGAAATCACAGGGATTTCAGTTGGTCAGTTTAGGAAGCCATCCTTAATTAATGTGAAAAATAAGAAAACATATAGTAATTTTTCCAATCATTATGGTACGCTTTGCATAAGAATTTCCAAGAGTAGTACTTTTTTGTATCAAATCTTAGAATGGATAAAGGCTATGAATAAGCCAGGGTAGCTCAGTTGGTTAGTAGCGCCGGACTCATAAGCCGGAGGTCGTGAGTTCGAATCTCACCCCTGGTACATAAAGTTGAATTTTCAATTTTCAATTCACGATTTTCAATATTCAAATTTTAAAAATTCAAACATTGGAAAATTAAGAATTGTTTAGAAATTAGAAATTGGTAATTGAAATTTTCAAAATGGGGGCGTAGCTCAGCTGGTTAGAGCGATTGCCTGTCACGCAATAGGTCGCCGGTTCGAGTCCGGTCGTCCCCGCATTTTAAAAATCCTTTATTTTTTTAAGGGATTTTTATTTTTGTGGTAAAATGGTGATGTAGGAAAATAAGTAATAATTTAATTAAAATATGTTGCAAGAATTTAAGAAGTTTGCCATTAAGGGAAATGTGATTGATATGGCGGTGGGTATTATTATTGGAGCTGCTTTTGGGAAAATTGTCAGCTCGCTTGTGGCGGACATTATTATGCCTCCAATTGGAATATTGCTCGGAGGTGTTGATTTTTCAAATTTGTCGATTACTTTAAAAAAGGCTTCAGAGGGCGCGACTGCGATTGTCATTAATTACGGTATGTTTATGAATACCTTGATTGACTTTGTCATAATCGCTTTCGCTGTGTTTATAATCAGCAAACAACTGAATAAGTTAAAGAAAAAAGAAGCGGCAAAGCCAGTTAAAACAACCGAAGATATCTTACTGCTGAGAGAAATAAGAGATTTTCTGAAAAAATAGGATGTTATTGATTTTTTGAAATTTTCTTGCCGGTACATTTTTTGAAGGTTGTTTGGCGGATGCATATACTCGACAGGAAACAATCTTGCGTTTGGGCGGTTGACGAAAGGCAAAATATTTGCTAGAATAGATTTTAGCCTATAAATGAAGCATTTTTTACAAGGAAAGTGTTTTTTTATTTGGGTTAAAATAAAGGTCGAACATTAACAAATATAATTTGCATAATTATTACAAAACACTATGGTACTATTTTTTGTCGGTGTTTTGGAGATGATTATTATCACGGTTTGGACAAAATTAGTTGTTAGAACCAGAATATTCGCTAGCGGAGCGATTACTATGGTCAATGTGCTAATTTGGTATTATGTCTTACAAACAATTGTTGATAATATTAGCAATTGGAAGTTGGTCTTGCTTTACGCTTTCGGGTGTTCAGTAGGAACAATTATAAGCACATATTACTTCCACCGCGACGAAAACTCCAAAGCAAATCTTGCCAAGCAAGAATAATTATTTAAAATATAAAAAATGAGTGACGATGTTCCCTTAGGAATAAGTGAAAAGATATAGAGGCCGTTAATTTGGAAAAATTGCGGCTTTTATATTTTTCCCCTTGTGGGCCTTGACTTTTTTCTTTATTCTTGCTACAATGGAAGAGTAAGGTTTCAAGGTAACTTCGGTTCCCAAGTTAGCGAATGTAAAGCGATCTTCGGGTTATAGCCAGTTTCCAAGAAAGAGGTCGGCTTACGTTTGTTAATTTTTTTATTTAAAGTTCTTAGGAACTTTGCAAAGAATAAAATGGAAAAGAAACTATATATCGGAGGTTTGCCATATTCAACTACAGAAGATGATTTGAAGGCAGCCTTTGCAGCAGCTGGATCTGTTGAGTCAGCAACTATCATTGTTGATAAAATGTCCGGTCGCTCAAGAGGATTTGGTTTTGTTGAAATGGCTTCTCCTGAAGATGCTCAAAAAGCTATCGAAATGTTCGATGGAAAAGACTTCGAAGGAAGAACATTGACTGTTAATGAGGCTCGTCCTTTGGAAGATCGTCCAAAGAAGAGTTTCAGCAGAGACAATTCTAGAAACAACTGGTAATTTATTACCAACTTGAATAACAAAAACCCCAGGCTTCGGCTCGGGGTTTTTGTGTTTTGGTTGACTTTCTGAGGTTTTTTTGGTAGAATTGTAGTAGTAAATTTATAATTTTTTTATATCAACTTTTGACGATAACCGGCAGGCACACTAATGATTTTAAAATACTACAAAATCTCATAATCGTGAGTAATGCGTATGGACGTATATTTGCGGAAAATATTTTGTTTTGAAATTGTCAGCGTGTTTTCTTGGATTCTATCGGCAAAAAGTTGATAAAATCTGCTTATGCAAGAAAAAAAATGGTCTCTCCAGATTGGAGGACGAGAGTTAACTATTGAAACCGGACTCTTGGCTCAGCAGGCCAGCGGGGCGGTGACTGTGCGCTATGGCGATACGGTTGTTTTGGCGACTGCGGTAATGAGCAAAGGAGCTTCTCATATTACCGGATATTTTCCGCTTATGGTTGATTATGAGGAAAGATATTATGCTGCTGGAAAAATCAAGGGATCCCGTTTTATCAAGCGCGAAGGACGACCATCAGACGAAGCAATTTTAACCGGAAGAGTTGTGGATCGAACAATCCGTCCTCTTTTTAATCACCGAATGCGAAATGAAGTGCAAGTTATTGTTACTGTTCTTTCGATTGATGGAGAAAATGATCCGGATACAGTTTCAATGATTGCTGCTTCTGCTGCTTTGGCACTTTCAAACATTCCTTGGAATGGACCGATCGGAGCTGTGAAGGTTGGAAGAGTAAATGGAGAGTTGATTTTGAACCCGGTTAATGGAGAGCTTTCTGATGGAGATTTGGACTTGGTTATTTCCGGAACCAAGGATAAAATAAATATGATTGAAGCGGGAACCAAAGAAATTTCTGAAGAGGAAATTATTAAAGCTTTTGAATTTGGGCAGGAAGCTGTGAATAAAATCGTTGCTTTTATTGAAGATATCCGCAAGGAAGCTGGAAAGGAGAAATCTGAGCCGGTTCTCTTGGTCGGTCCGGAAGGATTTGAAGAAAAACTTAGAGAAATGTTAGTGATGGAAGGTATTGAAGAGGCACTTTATGGTGGAACTGATAAAAAAATAAAAGAGGCTAAGACGAAAGAAATCAAAGAAAAAGTGGTTGCCTTTATTGCTCAAAATTATCCTGAGGATGCGGCTAAATTAAAAGATGTTTCCGAGATTGTTTTTGATGAGCTTTCTGATGAGATTGTTCACAAGAATATTTTGGAAAAAGAAAATCGACCAGATGGAAGAAAGTTGGAAGAAGTGAGAAAGATAACTTGTAAGGTGGGAATTTTGCCAAGAACTCATGGAACCGGACTTTTTACGCGCGGAGAAACACAGGCTTTAACTGTTACAACTCTGGGATCTCCCGGCGATGAACAGATTATTGATACAATGGAAGTGGATATGAAAAAAAGATATATCCATCATTACAATTTTCCTCCATTTTCCGTGGGAGAAGTGCGTCCAATGCGTGGACCAGGTAGAAGAGAGGTTGGGCATGGAGCGCTAGCTGAAAAGGCCTTGATTCCAGTGCTTCCTTCCAAAGAAGAATTTCCTTACACGACATTGTTAGTGAGTGAAGTTCTTTCTTCAAACGGGTCATCTTCAATGGCTTCAACTTGCGGATCAACTTTGTCTTTGATGGATGCTGGTGTTCCAATCAAGAGGCCGGTAAGTGGAATTGCGATGGGAATTATTATCGATAGCAAAAATGACAAAAATTTCAAGGTTCTCAGCGATATTCAAGGACTAGAAGATCATTATGGAGATATGGATTTCAAAGCGGCCGGAACTGAAAAAGGAATTACCGCCTTGCAAATGGATGTAAAGGTTGATGGAGTGACTATGGAAATTTTGAGGGCTGTATTATTGCAATCAAAGATTAATCGAGCGGAAATTTTGAAAATAATGCTTTCGACTATTTCCGAACCCCGAACTGAAATGTCTCAATATGCTCCAAGAATAATCATAATGAAAATTAATCCGGAAAAAATCCGAAATGTTATCGGAACCGGAGGAAAGATTATTAATGAAATTATTGATGAAACTGGCGTTGAAATTGACATTGAAGATGATGGATCAATTTTCATCACTTCTCCGGATCAGGAATCATCCAAGAAAGCTCAAGAATGGATCAAAAATCTTACTCATGAAGTCAAGAGCGGAGAAATATTTCAAGGTAGAATCACTCGTATAATGAATTTTGGAGCTTTTGCTGAAATATTACCAGGACAAGAAGGATTGATTCACATTTCTCAGCTTTCGGAAAAACGAGTGGAAAAAGTTGAAGATGTGGTAAAAGTCGGAGATATCATCCCAGTTAAAGTAAAAGAAATTGACGATAAAGGAAGGATTAATCTTTCACACAAAGATGCTTTGCAGATTGAAGAGAGGAAATAAATAAAAATTTTGCATTTTGCAGTTTTTATTGTAAAATAGAAGCAAGTTGAACTTGCTTCTATTTTATTTGTAAAACAAAAATTAAAAATATGTTCGGTAATAACAATAACAACAATAATAATAAACAAGATACTGACGAAGAGAGAAAAACGGGGGTGTTTTTTACTGAGCAGGGCGTGAAGAATAATTCAGAATATAATTTTTCCGTGCATACGATGAAGGATGATTTAGTGGAGAAATTAAATGAAGTGGGACTTCCAAAAGAGGAGATAATTAATACTGAGGACATTGCTACTCAAATCAAGGAGCCAGAAAGGGAGATTGTGAAAGAAAATATAAATATGGATAATGCTAATAATGTTTACGGCGCTGATAATGTTGAAAATGCTGAAAAGAAATATTCAAGTAGTCCGTTTTTGGAAAAGCCTGTTGCTCCAAGGGCTGATATGTTGCAAAATGTGCGAAATAACAGTCTTTCTGATACTAAGCAAAGAGAAATTGCTCCTCGGGAAAATTTTTTAACTTTGGAGAAGAAGGAAAATAGTGGAATGGTTCCTCCGTTTCAAAAAGAAAATATTCTTCAAAAAAATGATTGGGATTCCGAAAAAAAAGGAAAGATTGAGGCTGTGGTTGATTTAAAAGAAGACTACATCCATCCAATCGAAAGGCATTTGAATTGGAAGAAAGTTGGCGCAATAATTGTACTTGTAATTGTTCTTGCGGCGGTGGCGGGAGGAATTTATTATTTTTTTATTACTCGAGGAGTGGTAGATTCTCAATTATTGGGTAAGGATTTCTCCAGTAAAAACTCTGCCTTATCGAATGCGGATTCTGAAGAAAACTTCGTTTATTCTTCCAAAAAACCGAATTATTTGAATTTGGATATGGAAACTGCAAGTAAGAGTTCTATTTCTCAGTTGTTGACGAAAGCTTTCTCTGATATTGCTCCTGAACAGGATGGAAAGTCGGTGGAGTTTATTATGAGTGATGCAAATAATAACCCAATTGCTTTTTCTCGTTTTGCTTATGTGTTCAATCTTTCTTTACCGCAGGCTGTACTGGATGAAATGGAAGAGAGTTTTTCGATTTTTCTGCAAAAAACAGGAGATAATCAAAGGATAGGATTGGCGGTTAATGTAAAAGACGCTAATGTTGCGCCTTTTGTAATCAAAGAAAATGAAGGTGGATTAATAATAGGACTGAAACCTTTGTTTTTAGGAAGAGGAAGTAGTAATATGGAAAAACTTGCATTTAAGGACAGTTCCTATGGAGATAGTTTTAAAGTTAGATATGTAGATATCAATTCTGCAATCGGGGATTCAATTGATTATGGTATTTGGAATAATCAATTCTTGGTTGGTACCAGTAGGGATTCTTTGCGAAGTATTTTCGATAAGGTTAATGCGGAAAAGGTGGATAATCAGATTATTGATATGAATGATATTAACAATGTAACTGTTTCAGAAGAGGTAGATGGAATTGTTGAATAATGATAAAAGCCGTATCAGAGCCATTTTTGGACGAATCCGAGAAAGTAATTTACTTTCTCAAAAAGTGATTTTTTTGGAGAATTTTAAAAAACAAAGAAAATAAAAATAAAGTAGTTAAAAGTGCTTTGTTTGCAGTATTTTTATTTTGGCGCTTTGACGGAGGATTAATTTTTTGTTATAATAAGAATGTAGAGTGAGTTGACGAGAGTATTTTGACAATAAAATAGTGGAAACGGTGGGAGAATTTTCAATCACAACTTCCCCCTAATTGTGATTGAAAATTCTTCTACTGTTCGAGTCTTCAATTATTATATTGAAGCTCTCCGATTTCTGACCGGAGAACTAAAACAAAAACAAAAATTACTTGGAGCCTACTTGTAGCGTTCATTTGAAAAAATGAGATTTGCAAGTAGGTTTCCAAGATTTAAAACAAAAACAAAAAACAAAAAATTAGTTCTTTCATGTTTAAAGGCTATATGCCAGAGATCGGTAGAAGAAGATATTTGTTAAAAAATAAAAAGTCAGAGCAAATATCGAGAATATGTATACAAAATACATGCAGCTTATAATAATATTTAATGCCGAATAAAATTTGGCTAGGATATTTACAGCTTACATGTTGGTACATATAAAAAACACCGCGGCTCTCAGCCACATATTTTTATTTGCGGGCTTCGAGAGCCCGGTTTCCATACCTAATTCAAATGGATACCGGGAAATAAAATTAGTTTAGCAGTCGATATCTTTTTGAATGCCCCGACGCTGCGTCGGGGTTTTGGTTTTTATAAGCATATGTTTTGGAAAAATAAAAATTTGACTTTTGGCGAAGCAGGAGAAAAAATTTCTGCCAAATACTTGGAGAAAAAGGGATATAAAATTCTCGAATTTAATTTTTGCAATTTAAAGGGAAGAAGATTGGGGGAAATTGATATTATTGCCAAAGATGGCGATTGTTTGGTTTTTGTCGAGGTAAAAACACGAAAAATTGAAACTTTTGGGAAAAAACTGCCCGAGGAAAGCATTGGCAGGCAAAAATTGCACAAGCTAAACAAGATCGCCCAGTTTTATTTGCGACAAAAGAAATTGCTGGATAAAAATTGGCGCTTCGACGCGGTTTCTGTTTGGCTTAGCCTGGATCAAAAAGAAGCAAAAGTGAAACATTTGGAGAGTATTTTTCTTTAATCAATCAAAAGAAGAATTCGGCGGTATATTGATGTTATTTTTTTAATAAGAATAATTTGGACTATTTTGCGGTTTTTTGGTAAGATAGAAGGGTAATCATTATTAATAAAACGTGAAGCCCGTAGCAATCTGCGCGCTTTGTGTTCAGAATAAAATGGCATTGGAACAAAAAATATTAGATGAATTGAAAGGAAAATTGGTGGAAGAAAAGACGAAACTGGAAAATGATTTGCAACGAATTGCAAACCCGACTGGAACTCCGGGTGACTATGAAACGAAGTTTGAGGATCTGGGAACTGACAGTGATGAGAATGCTACCGAGGTAGAGGAGTACGCTGATAAATTAGCTTTGGAAAATGACCTGGAGAAACAACTTAAGGATGTGTTGGACGCTCTGAAAAGAATGGAGGATGGAAGCTATGGATTTTGTGAAAATTGCCAGCAGGATATTGACATTGATAGATTGCGCGCTTATCCGGCCGCCAGAACTTGCATTAAATGCTGAATCCTACGAATTTACAAATACTGATACAAATCTAAAAATGTTAAGAAAAAAGTTATTTCTTATAATAGTTAGTTTGATATTTATTGATCAATTATCAAAATATATTGTCCGACATCTTTATGGTGGCGGATTTTATATTTGCAATGAAGGAGTGGGTTTCGGAATAAAAATACCGGAAGTTATGTTTTTCTTCTTGTGGATTGGTATTGTTATTTCTCTGATTTATTTGTGGAGAAAAAAATACTTTGTACATAATACTTGGTACGTAATACTGATATTGTCCGGTGCCGTTTCGAATATAGCCGATAGGATTTTTTATGGATGCGTGACGGATTTTATTGATCTTAAAATTTGGCCGGTTTTTAATTTGGCCGATAGTTTTATAGCGATCGGAGCAGTAATGTTGATTTTTGGTATTATAGGAAATAAAGGAAAAAAAGTGGTATAATAGAAAAGGATAAAGCTTAAATTTTTAAGTCTAGTTCAGATTTAATGTCTAATTTTAGGATATTTTTTAAATAAGTTAGATTTTAAAATTTGAAATTTAGAGTTTTTAAAAAAGTGCCATCTCGAGTATTTTCAGCAGCTACAATTGGACTGGATAGTGAAGTGGTGGAAGTGGAGGTAGATGTACTTTCCGGAGGGTTGCATCAATTTACGATCGTGGGATTACCGGACACTTCTATTAAAGAATCGCGCGATCGCGTTTCCAGTGCTATTAAAAATAGCGGATTCAAGCCGCCTCATCAATGTGGAAGAATTACGGTTAATCTCGCTCCGGCTGATTTGCCTAAAATCAGTCCGATTTATGATCTTCCTGTTGCGGTCGGTTTTTTAATGGCGACAAATCAGTTGAATTTTGATTTTTCCAAGAAAATATTCGCCGGGGAATTGGCACTTGATGGAAAAGTGCGCGCGGTACACGGAATTTTGCCGATTGCTCTGATGGCAAAGGAAAAAGGATTTGAGGAGCTTTATGTTCCTGGCGAAAATGCCAAGGAAGCAAGCGTGGTAAAGGGAATAAAAATTATTCCGGTCAGTAGTCTTTTTCAAATTGCCAATCATCTGATCGGAGAAGAAATTGTGAGTGAATTTCCTCCGGCTGAAATTGAAGATTTATTCTTGGATTATAAAAGTGAATATGATATGGCAGATGTTAAGGGTCAACAACAAGCCAAGAGAGCAATGGAAATTGCTGCTGCCGGAGGGCATAATATCATTCTTAATGGTCCTCCTGGATCAGGAAAAAGTCTTTTGGCAAAAACTATGGTTTCTATTTTGCCGCGGCTTACAATGAAGGAAGCACTTGAGGCGACAAAAATATTTTCTATTTCCGGAAAATTGAGCAAAAATAATCCATTGGTTTTGGAACGGCCTTTTCGATCTCCCCATCATAGTGCCAGTGCCGTTTCTTTGGTAGGAGGGGGTACATATCCAAAACCGGGAGAAATCAGTCTTTCGCATCGTGGAGTTTTGTTTTTGGATGAATTTGCTGAATTCCCGAAAAATGTGATGGAAAGTTTGCGTCAGCCATTGGAAGACGGGGTGATTACTGTGTCGCGAGCCAAAGGAACTTTGAAATTTCCGGCTCAGTTTATTCTAGTGGCGGCGATGAATCCGTGTCCTTGCGGAAATGCGACCGATCCGGGAAAGCTATGTTCCTGTACTCCTTCTCAGATATCAAGGTATCAAAGAAAAATATCCGGACCGATTTTGGATAGAATTGATTTGCAAATTGAAGTTCCCAGAATTGATTTTGAAAAATTGGAAGATGAAAATAGGGGAGAATCAAGCAAATCTATCAGAAAAAGAGTGGAAAGCGCAAGAAGAATTCAGGAAAAAAGATTTGAAAAATCAAAGGAAATCACTAACAGTGAAATGGGAGCCAGGCAAATCAAGAAGTTTTGTGTTTTAAATGAGCAATGCAAGGATGTTTTGCGAGGAGCAGTTTCTTCTATGGGACTTAGCGCGCGCTCATATTTTCGTTTGATTAAAATTGCGCGGACTATTGCCGATTTGGCGGGAGTTGATAATATTGAAAAAGACCACATTGCCGAGGCGGTGCAATATCGATTTAAAGCGGAGTGAGTTCGCCGTTTTATGATTAAGCCCAGCTTAATCCATATGAAATCGCAAGAGTATATTTTTTTATGTTTTGTATGTTGAAAAAAAATAAGTTAAAAATTTTAATTATTTTCGGATTATTCCTTGGTTTTGTCTTTAGCGCCAAGGCATTTTTTTCCAATGATGAAGTGATACGGGGGGATGAAAATGGCAGAAAAAAAATAACAGTAAATGATGACGGAATGATTTTTGATGTATATACGCAGGAAAAAATCGTGAAGGATTTTTTAGCGGAGCAAAAAATGGAGATTGGGACAGATGATCAAATCGTTCCAAATGTTGAGTCGGTCTTATTCTCTAATTCTAAGGTTTCAATTGCAAGGTCGAAAAAAGTTGTCGTAAGTGATGAAAATAAAAAGAGTGAGTATGCGACTATTTTTTCCGATATGGATAAGTTTTTTTCTGAAAATGGAATCAAGTTGGCAGAATTTGACATTGTTAATCCTCCGACTTCAAGCCCGGTTTTTGATGGGATGAAGATTGAAATAACCCGGGTTGATGTTGAACAAGAGATTGAAAATGAGTCGATTAAATTTAAAACAGTTACCGAAAAAGATGAAGATATGGGATGGAGAGAAGAAAAGATTATGCAAAAAGGGGAAAATGGAGTGAAAAAAGTTGAATATGAGGTGGTGTATCACAATGGAAAGGAAATTTCCCGAAAAATTAAAAATACTGAAATCGTCCAAGAACCAGTGGAAGAAATTGTCAAAAAAGGAACGTTTGTAAAAATTGGAAAAGTGCATACGGGTTTGGCAAGTTGGTACGCCCAACCTGCGCGGCTAAAATCCATATTTCCTTCGCTTACCGGGTATTACGCGGCCAATCCTTGGCTTCCGAAGGGAAGTTATGTTAAGGTAATCAGTAAAGATAACGGGCAATCGATAATTGTTCGAATTAATGATGTTGGACCATTTGGTCCGGGAAGAATAATTGATTTGGATAAATCGGCATTTTCCGCGATTGCTTCGCTTGGAGCCGGAGTGGTGGATGTTAAAATGGAAGAAATACTGAATTAATTTAAGACCTGTGCATTTGGATAATTTTCGTATGGTTTTCCAGAAAAATATTTTTTTCTCCGGTCCTTTCGAGGGACACGGACAGCTACGAAAAAAACATTTTTCCGGAAAACCGAAAGTTTTGTTATTTAATCAAGTGAATCTTGTATATTAATTTTAAAATTATGGGAGAGCGATTGGGACAGAATTTTCTTAAGGATGAAAATGTTGTAAAAAAAATTATTAAAGCGGCAGACTTGAAAAGTGATGACGTGGTTTTGGAAGTGGGACCGGGGAAAGGAGTTCTGACTAAGGAGTTAGCTCAATTATCCAATAAAGTGATTGCGGTGGAAAAAGATGGAGAATTAGCAAAAAAGACAGCTGGAAATTTTCAATTTTCAATTTTCAATTTTCAATCAATTTCCAATGATTCAATTTTAAATTTTAAAAATAATACTGCTATTATTTCAGGTGATATCCTGGAAATAAATCTAAATAAACTATTAGAAGTTAATGATGTTGTAAGTTATAAAGTTATCGCTAATATTCCGTATTACATCACTTCAAAAATAATCCGTTTGTTTTTGGAAAGTGAAAATCCGCCGAGTGAGATGATTTTGATGGTGCAAAAAGAAGTAGCAGAGCGGATTGTGGCAAAGCCTGGGCAGATGAGTATTTTGGCAGCAAGCGTGCAATATTACGCTGAGGCGGAAATACTTTTTGAAGTTCCAAGGGAAGCTTTTGATCCGGCGCCGGAAGTGGATAGCGCGGTTATAAAAATTTCAGGAATCAGGAATCAGGAAGCAGGAAGCAGGAATAATGAAGAGGTAAAAAAGTTTTTTCGGATTGTGAAAGCGGGGTTTTCCGCCAAGAGAAAAACGTTGGCCAACAATCTTTCCAATAGTTTGCATAAAGATAAAAAAGAAATCGAAAGCATACTTTCGCAATTGGGATTTCTTCCAACAGTCCGGGCGCAGGAACTTTCAGTGGAAGATTGGAAAAAACTGTTAGAAATATTTTAAATATCTATTTAAATAGGTATTTAATCATATATTTTTGCGCAAAGATTTTTTATGAAGACTTTCACTTTATGCTTGAATTTTATAAAGCATAATCAAAATATTGCAATTGCTAAATATTGATTAAGGCAGTTTTTATTTTAGCAAGCTCCAAATCAGATCGAATTTATTTTTTTCGCTGTTGGCGATTTCTTCGCTTTCAATTTTGACAGCCATCAATTCTTTTTTAGAAGTGAAAATAGCGACGGTGTTTTGGTATATTAAAATATGCGTTGAATCGGCATAATTTTCCGGCAGGAACTTTATTTCCCGCAATTCTTGATTATTTTTCTCGGACGTAAAAATAGTTGAAGGAAAAAATTCCGTAATTTCTTTTTTGAAATATAGCGCTTTGATTCGAATATTATTTTTTATTCTTTCTGGCATGTAATGATCATGGTCATATTCTTGCCCGACTATTTCGTAAATTTTTTGGAGCGATCCAATACTTCTGACAATTGAGCCGGGTTTTTTCAGGGATTCATTGGCAATTGCAATGTATCCTTCTTTTCCTTCATAAACAGTTACTTTTGGGTTGAATTGGGATTTCTTTTGAATAGCTTTCAATTCCGGAATAATTTCATTTATTTCAGATAATTTCTTTTTGGCTTGTTCTGCCAAAAGCGAAGGAGGAGAGGCGACAAAGCGCATTCCGTCGGGCAATTTGAAATTACCCATCAAACCTTTTTCGGACAAGTTTTTGGCGATAAGATAGGCCGAACTTCTTTTGATGCCGGCATCTTTGGCGATTCTTGCCAGAGGTGCTTCACCTAATTTCAAACCAGCCAAATACAACCGCGTTTCTTCATCACTAAGGCCATAATTTTTCAAAACCTGATTAGTATTCATAGTGTTGTTATTTATGACAACAGTATATCACACATCAATTGTATAGTCAATATAGGCTTGAATTAAAGAAAATCTGGATTATAAATTTAAAATCCGAGGTCGTATTTTAGGACATACTGTTGATTAACCGTTGAATGTGTGCTAATTTATATAGTCAGAACAATGAAAGTTTTTTAAAAATTTAGCAACCAAGGGGGTTAGCTATGGGTAATGTTGTCTCAAAAGAAAGTGAAGAAGAAAAAGTAGAATCAATACTTGAACTAATTGACCCATGTTTTATTGGAAGCTGGATGTGTTTAGGCGGTAAGGAAAATGTTAAACTTTATTTATCAGATCTTTGCAGTCATGGCGTGGTGCATCCAGTATTGGCTGCGAATTTGGCGATTTTATTGGCCATGAAAGACCTACGACTCATGGCACAATTTGGAGCCGCTGGATGGGGTTGTAAAGCTTTAAGCAAAGAAGATCTTGATCTTTGGACACTACGAACAATAGAGGAAATTTTGAAGTTAAAAATTGGAAGGCCGCATGAACTTCCTGATAGCAAAGGCTTAATGAAGAAGATATTATTCTTTTTTACTTATGTACCCCATCAAAAAAGTGATTTGCTGAAAAATATGACGCTTTCCTCCGAAGAAGTGTTGCGGGAGTTCTTAATAAAAATGAGCGAAGCATTTTTCGATAAGGATTACGCAAAATTAATCAGACTCAATAGTCGGTTTAAGGAGGATCAATTATGCTTCAGAATATGAGTACAGAAACAAGAGTAGTCGTGTTTCTAATTATTTCACTCATTGTTTCCCCAGTAGTCACAGCATCCATTAACAATTTTCATGGTGTACATGTTGACCCAATTACCCAGGCAATATATATGTTAAACGGGACTATATTGTGGATCATTTTCAAGTCCCTTTTTCCTAATATATTTTCGTAGAAATAACAGTGAGTGTGATATTAAGCCCTTGGCGACGGAGAAAAATGGCAGTAGAAGGGTGGTAATAACGGAATATTCCGGGGATTTGCGAATTTTTGCAGACCCCCGTTTTTTTATTGGATAAAAATAATTTTTATCAATATTGATCCGTAAAAAATCAAAGGAGCCATAATCCACCAGGGGAGGTTGCGGTGGTTTATTTTTTTTGTTTCATCCAACGAAGAATAATTGATAATCCAAAAAGAAATTCCTCCAAACAGGATTGCCCACCAAAACAAGCGCGGTTCGCGGAGGAAGAAAACACTCAGAAGATAGGAAATGAAAATTCCACTACCGACAATAATTTTCCCCCATTTTTCACCGAAAATAACCGGAATAGTAAAAACCCCGTCATTTTTGTCGCCTTTAATATCCTTGATATCTTTTAATGAGAGAGAGATGGTATAGGAAATCAAGAGTAAAAGAATAATAGAAAAAGGAAGATTTTCAATATTTTGTTTTGGTGATGACACTATGAATCCGGAAAAAACTATAAGAGTGGAAGCCACAGAGCTTATAAATGTCGCTATGATTGGAAATCTTTTTAATCTAAGTGGCCACGCTGAATATACCCACGCCAAGGCTTGATAGGCAATTAAAAGTATGGCTACTTTGGCGTTAATCAGGAGTGAAAACCATATCGAAAAAATGAATAAAATCACTCCGATTGTTTTGTATTCATTTACTGGGATAATCTTTTTTACGAGAGGACGTTGGTTGTTGGATATCTCGTCTATTTTTTGATCGAAAATATCATTAACAACCGAGGAGGATATCCAGGCGAAGGAAACTGCTTCCAATAATACGAAAAAGCTTAAGATGTTAAAAAAATTTATATCCCACAGAGGATTGGTAAATAACATACCTAAACCCATTCCTAGAGTCAAAAGGCCGCCGTGATATAAGAGTTGTGGGGGCCTGGTGTTTTTTAAAAATGAAATTAATTTTTCTTTTTGGAAAAAATAGAATCCGATGCAAATGGTTATGGGAGCAAGAAGCGAATAAATGATGCTCATTTTTACACTCAGTGCATTGATAAAAGTTCCAATTTCATGATTGAATATTTTAGCCGGAGAAAGGAACATTTGAGCAATGGATAATTCGGTTATTGATAAGAAACCGCTCGGAATTCCTTTTATGGCAAGAGTTATCCAAGATGGGAAGGTTGCTAGAATGAAAAAAACTGTATAAGTCGCAATGAGAGTGATTAATGATTTATTGATTTTTCTTGTTTTAATATAGCTATAAAAAAAGATAGATAGGACTGAAAATGCAATTTCAATTCTTACTCCATAGGTAACTCCAATTTCTGGGTTGTCTCCAAAAAAAGTAAAGTATCTTTTTATGAGTTCAGAAAACCCGTATAATCCGTAAAAACTGAAAAATCCATGACCGCGCGAGATTATGTGATCGATTAATGGAGGAAGAAGAATGATTGAATATCCAAAAAGTAAAAAGTTGGATATTTTTTTTAAATCTTTTTCTATGAGTAATTTTATCAGTATAGAAAAGAGAATATATGCAAAAATAAAAAATAAGAAGTTGTAAGAGGCATGAAAGAAGAAATAAGAAATGCTGTCGGTGCTAAAATTGCCCAGCCAATTTTCAATTAAGATTCTCAAGCTGATAATCCCCAGCAAGGAGATACTCCAGGAATTGAAATTTGTCGGATAGTTTTCTATTTTTTCGATTATTTGGCTTATTTTGTTCATATTTTTGGTTAATTCTAATTTATCTTAAATTGTATATTAAATCAAGGTATTTGCTTGCATTGTATTTTGTTGTATAATTCAAAATGATGTATAATAAAAGTAAGACTTTGTTAAAATAAAAAAAAGTGGAAATAAAAAAAATAAAAACAACATTGTTAATATTTGTGGCGCTGGTTGTAGCGGGTTTTTCTGTTCATGCGATAGCGCAAAATAATTCTTCTTCTAACAAGAATATATTTGCAGATTCTGATCAAGATGGATTGAGCGATCAGGAAGAATTGGCATATGGAACAGATCCGAATCTTCCCGATACTGATATGGATGGATATTCTGATGGAATAGAATTGAAGAGCGGTTATGATCCGCTTAAGCCTGCTCCTGGAGATAAGATTGTTAGCAGTAGTAACAAACTCGAAACAGAGGGTGTGGGCGGAGAACAAGAAGTTGCTGTGAATGAAAATCTTACACAAGAATTGTCAGCAGGTGTTGCAAGTTTGATCTCAAATGCAAATTCTGGTGATGGAAATGTGAACTTGGCAGATATTGATGAATTAGTTCAAAATACGTTGAATTCAAAAATTTCTTTTGAAGACCTCCCTGATGTGGATGAAAGTTTGATTAAAATAAAAAAACAAAATTATTCAAGTTTGAGTGATGAAAAAAGAGAAGAAAGAGAAAAGGAGGATGCAGTTGAATATTTGACAGCAGTATCTTATTTGGCGATAAATAATCTTCCTTATAGTATTTCTAGTGAAAAAGATATTAAGACTTTTGCTAATGATTTTATGAGTCAAGTGGAAACTTTTTCCACATCTCTTTCTAATGTTTCGTATTTCGAAGAATTAGCAGGCAAAGCCGAAGGATCAATGGATCAATTGCAGGAAATAGAGGTTCCGGAAAATTTTTTGGAGTTGCACATAAAAGGATTAAAGATATTGAAATATGCCGTGTCTTTGGGGGATGAAGTTAAGCCGGATTCTAGCGATCCAATTGAAACAATAGCCAATCTTTCCAAGGTTGAAGGTTTGTTGACTTTAGTTTCTGATTTTACGCAAGAAGTAGAAAGCGAATTTTCAGAATTGGGTATCCAGGCCCTTCCAATTAATTTGTAAAAAGATGAAATTGAGATTTAAATTAGCAATAGTGGGAGTTATCAGTATTGTATCTTTTGGATTTTCTGTTAACAAATCCAGTGCTACGGTAGCATGGCCGGATATAGTTGGTTTTGCTTATGGTCAAATGCTTGATGAAATGGCGTTTGAAATGCACGGGGCGGTTCTCGGCACTTTGAAGCAGGCGGCAGCGGAAATGATTAATGATCAGGTAGATAGCTTGCTTTCCGGATCTTCTCGCGGAGGTTCTCTTATAATTCAAGATTGGGATGAATATCTTTTCGATGCTTCCAGAGATGAGATTGCTTTATATACAAATGATTTGATTTCAGCCTCTGTTGGTGGGAAAAATTCCAGGGTTAATTATATTTCAAATAGTGGAGATTTTAATTACTCACGTTATTTAACTGAATATGCGAAAAGTCAGGTAATAGGTAGCAATAGTTCAGTAAAGAAAAATTCCTTTATCGATGAAATTATCGGGGATCCAACTTCTTCTTTGTCGGGAACTGCTGGATGGAGAATGTTTAGTGCGCTCAGAGAAACTAATCCGATGGGAAGTGCTTTGAAATTGCAGACGAATATAATAGAGGAGCAAAGAAAGAAAGAGAAAGAAGCTGAAATAAAGGCGATTGTCGGAGGAGGATATGAAGGTGTCGAAAGTAATGGAAAGACAATTACTCCCGGATCAACGGTAAAATCTCTTAAAGAAGAAAGTATGGCTATGGCATTTGAGATGATTTCATCAGCTAATTATACGCCTGAAGTTATTACGTCTGTTCTGTCTAAATTTATTTTACAAACATTTCAAAAAGGAATTGGACAGGCGCAAAGCAATGTGTCTAAGGAAGAAAAGAGTACCCCTCAAGTTCCTAGCGTATGGAAAAATCCAAATAATTACTAGGTAATTTTTCTTGATAAATGTGTCAAAAAAACTTGACCGGCAGTGGTCAAGTTTTTTTATTGATTTATTTTTTCAATCTCCATATTTTTTAAAGCTGATTGAATGATTTTTGGTATGTCGAGATTTTTTTCGGCTTTTTTTATTTCTTCAATTTTAGCGCGCGTTTCAGGATGTTTGGGGACAAAACGGGTGCAACAATCTTGATGGGGAATGATGGATGTCTCAAATGTTCTGATTTCTTGCGCCTTGGCGATGATGTCTTCTTTGTCGAAGCCAATTAATGGTCGTAGAACGAGAATTTCTACCGCTTCATTGGTGGCGTGGATATTTTCCAGAGTTTGCGAGGCAACCTGGGCGACTGATTCTCCGGTATAGAGGGCCAAATAC
The DNA here is from genome assembly GCA_023229615.1 of Candidatus Moraniibacteriota bacterium. Classification (GTDB taxonomy): domain Bacteria; phylum Patescibacteriota; class Minisyncoccia; order Moranbacterales; family UBA9337; genus UBA12151. Next base: position 43,421 of record JALNYX010000002.1, on the reverse strand, counting down.
TTTTCTTTTTTAGCAATGGATTCAGAGATTTGCATCATTAAACGGCGATAAAAAAGTATGCGTAATTTTTCTGGAATATTGATTAATATTTCTTTTTGAATATTTCCAAATGGAACGAGAAATATTTTAGAACTCGGTTGAAATCTGGATGTGATTTTTGCCAATTGTTTGACTTTTTCTATTGATGCCGGTGAAACAAAAGGCAGAGAATGAAAATGGATAAAATCGATTTTTACTCCTCTTTTCATTCCGAAGTAGGCAGCGACCGGAGAATCAATTCCTCCAGAGAGAAGTGCCAAGGCTTTACCGGAGGCTGAAACCGGAATTCCTCCGGCTCCTTTTATTTTCTCAAAATAAACGAAGGATGTTTTTTCAGTTATTTCAATGAAGCAGTTTAGATTTGGATTTTTTAGGCTTACTTTTATTTTTGGGAATTTTTTTTCAAGTTTCAAAAATAAGTAGCTTCCAATTTGTTGGTTGATTTGATTTGAGGTGAGAGGGAAGCTTTTGTCTGATCGGCGAGCGCTTATTCTGAATGTTTTCAATTTTTTTTCGAGTTTTTCTTTTTTGACGATTTGCCAGATATTTTTTTGAATTTCTTCCAGATCGCGGGAAAAATTCCAAGCAAAAGAAAAATTGGCAATTCCAAAAACAAGCTTGAGAATTTCCGTTATTTTATTTTCCGCTTCAGCGTCGATGCTTTTTGATGTGGAAACTAAAATACGCCCAAAGAGATTTTTGGTTTCAAACTGCATTTCCGGAAAATCTCGCTGGAGGAAGGTCTGAATGTTTTGAATTAAGATAGTTTCGAAATATCGGCGATTTCCTCCCTTAAGGGCAATTTCATTGTAGTGGATTATGATGTGTCGCTTCATATCCCGTTAAGATTACGTAAAAACAGGGATTATGTCAATAAATATCTCTTATTGTAGCCCTCTTTTATTTGAGGTATAATAAAAAGTGAAATTGGTAATAAATATTTATAAAATTATATGTCTATGCAGGAATCGGAAAAATTGGATATTTCAGTGGTGGTGCCTTTGTACAATGAAGAGGGTAATGTTGAAAAATTGCATGAAAAAATATTAGCGGCATGCAAAAAGTTGGGACGCAGTTTTGAAATTATTTTCGTGGATGATGGATCAAGGGACGCAACAGTGGAAAAATGCAAAAATTTATCCCCATTGGTCCTGATCGAGCAACGGAAAAATTTTGGACAGACTGCGGCTTTCGATGCTGGTTTCAAAGCGGCGCGAGGAGAATTGATTGTGACGATGGATGGCGATTTGCAAAATGATCCGGATGATATTTCAAAACTGTTAGAAAAGATGGAGGAAGGATTTGATGTGGTTTCCGGATGGCGCTGGCAAAGAAAAGATTCCTTGAGCAAGCACTTGTCATCTAGGGCGGCGAATATTCTTCGAAAAATTCTCATCCAGGATAATATTCATGATAGCGGATGCTCATTGAAGGTATATCGATCCGAAGCGCTCAAGACAATTGATTTGTTTGGGGAAATGCATCGTTTTATTCCAGCGATATTGGAGTTGGATGGTTGGAAGGTGGGAGAAGTGAAAGTGAATCATCATCCGCGAGTAGCAGGAGTGACAAAATATAATTGGAAACGAGGAGTAAAGGGAATTGTTGATATGGTTTCTGTTTGGTTTTGGAGAAAATATTCCAGCCGACCTCTGCATCTTTTTGGCGGAAGCGGGGCGTTTCTTTCTTTTGCGGGTGTTGCAATTTTAATTTGGATGCTGGTTGGAAAAATATTTTTTGGAGCGGAGCTTTCGGACAAGATATGGCCACTGGTTGGATTGTTTATGATTTTGGTGGGTGTTCAACTTTTTGTTTCTGGACTCCTCGCGGATATTATTGTGAAAAACTATTACAAAAATCACGGAAGAATGAATTATGTGATAAAGTCTATTAAACGACAGTAGTTTCTTGTATCGGTTGGTGTTTTTCGAAAAATGAAGAAATATGAAAAAATGAAAATACTTTTTTTTAATTATGAATATCCTCCGTTGGGAGGAGGGGCGGCGAATGCCACTTTTTTTCTTTTGCGTGAATACGTAAAAATCGATGATTTGGAGGTTGATTTGATTACTTCTTCAATTGATGGAGCATATCATTTGGAAAAAATTGGAAAAAATGTGCGTGTGCATCGTTTGCCGATTGGTAAAAATGAATCCAATCTGCACTTTCAATCGCAGAAAGAACTTATTGTGTACGCTTGGAGGGCATATTTTTTTGCCAAAAAATTGGTTAAGAGAAATAAGTATGATGCGACGCATTCATTTTTTACAGTTCCTTGCGGGGCGATTTCCTGGGCGCTTTGGTGGCAAAATAAAATACCATATATTATTTCCTTGCGAGGAAGCGATGTTCCGGGATATAGCGATCGGTTCGGGTTTATATATAGGACAATTTCTTTTTTTATAAAACATATTTGGAATAAATCCGCGGCGGTTGTTGCAAATAGTAAGGGACTCAAAAGTTTGGCGCATCAAACGGATAGCAAGCAAGAAATAGGCGTGATTTATAATGGAATAGATATTGAAGAATTTAAGGCGGATAATTCAAGGAAAGAAAATGGAAAAATTTATTTGACAATAGGAGCGACGAGGGTGACTGCTCGTAAGGGAATTAATTATTTGATTGAGGCGGTGGATTTACTTAAGGAAAAATTTCCCAATATTTTTGTGGAAATTATGGGAGAGGGTGATGCGAAAGATGATTTGGAAAATCAAACAAAAAAGCTTGGATTGGAAAAAAAAGTGAAGTTTCTTGGGAGAGTTCCGCGGGAGAAAACTTTTTCTTATTATCAAAAAGCGGATATTTTTGTTTTGCCGTCACTCAATGAAGGGATGAGTAATGCGATGCTGGAGGCGCTTTCCAGTGGTTTGCCAATTGTTTCCACTGATACTGGAGGGGCGGATGAATTGGTTAAGGAGGGAGTTAATGGTTATATTGTGAAGATGAAAGATGCTCGCGATTTGGCGGAAAAATTGGAAAAAATAATTTCCAATGAGGAGTTGAGGGTGCGGATGGGGCGCGAGAGCCGAAAAATTGCCGAGAAGATGAGTTGGGAAAAAGTGGCAAAGCAGTATGTGAATTTGTACAGAAATGTTGGTTGATTATTTTTCGTTTTCCAAAAATATAATTTTTTATAAAAATTTCCGGGGCCAGGTCACGAACTTTATAGTTCTAATGGAAAGATGATGCCGATAATATCACTGGATAAAATGTATCAATTTTCCATGGTTCCCACCAAAAATTTTTATAAAAAATTATATTTTTGGAAATTAATCTAAGAATACTCATTTTTTATTAAATTATGTCAAAAAGATCAAAGAATATAGTTAAAATTATAGTAAGCTTGATTTTGGTCGGCTGGTTGATTTTTTCTGTTAATTGGAAAGAAGTTTTGAGATATTTGATTGGGGTTAATTTTTATTTTCTTTTGCTGTTTGTGATATTGTACGTAGTGGGAATACTTATTTCTTCTTATAAATGGAAAATACTGGCTAATTTTAAGGGATTTTCACAGCCATTTTATTTTTTTGTTAAGACATATGTTCTCGGAATATTTCTGAATAATTTTTTTCCTTCTTTTGTGGGAGGGGATACATATCGCGTCGTGGCGTTGGGACGCGCGGAAAAAAAAATCCATTCCAGCGCTTCATCGGTGGTTTTTGACAGAGTGAGTGGACTTTTAACTGCGATGATTTTGGGTGTGGTTTTCGGATTGTTTAATTTGGGGGTGATGGAGAAATTTGCAATTTGGAATTATTTTATTTATGGAGTAGGGGTAGTGCTTCTTATTGTCGCTGGCTTGGCATATTTTTATCCATCCAAATTTGTTCAAAGGATTTCTGGTTTTTTACCGAAAGTTATTTCCAAACATTTTGAAGAATTGTCTGAGTATCGAAATTTTAAAATAATTTTTTTCTCAATGATTTGGGCAACTGGTTTCTCTTTTGTCGGATTGGCATTTTGTAATTATGTATTGTTTGCGGCTGTCGGAATTAATATCGGAGTACTTAACTATTTAAGTGTAATTTTTTTTATTAGCATTATTTCTTCCGTTCCAATAAGTGTTGGAAATATTGGAGTGAAAGAATGGGCGTATATCGCATTTTTTGGTATTTTCGGAGTGCCATCAAGCGCCGCGATTTCTGTGGTGATTTTGAGCAGGGTTATCCAACTTTTAGTAAGCTTGGTTGCGTTGCCACTTTATTTGCAGGACACAAAAATGGAAGAAAAAATAGGGAATTAGAATTTATTTTGTGCAAGCGAGTAGTAATAAATGTAAATATTAAATTTTAACTTTTAACTTTGGTTTCTTGAGCAAGAATACCAAGTTATGCAAAACTATGGCAAACGTATCATTGAAAAATCAGATCTATAAATGCAATGTCTGCGGAAATATCGTGGAGGTGGTTAATGTTGGAGGCGGAGAATTGGTTTGTTGCAACCAGCCAATGGAACTTTTGGAGGCAAAAACACAAGATCAAGGAATGGAAAAACACGTTCCTGTAATTGAAGTGAATGGGGAGGGAGTTGTGGTGAAAGTAGGAGAAGTGGCGCATCCAATGGAAGAAACTCATTATATTCAGTGGATTGAAGTGATAACCAAAGATGGAAAAAGTTGTCGAAAATATCTTAGGTCTGGCAATGCTCCTGAGGCTGAATTTGCGATTAATAAGGAAGAAATTGAAGAAGTTAGGGAGTATTGCAATATTCACGGATTGTGGAAAAAATAAGGAGTGTTTTTTTGGAAAATCGCGCGAGTTTTAGATATTATCTGCTCTGTCGATTAAATTGAATCTAGGAAAATATTTTCTGTTCAATTTCAGGAATGAGAGCTGTGATTTTTTCTGTTTCTTGGTCGGAAAGTTTTCCAAGGACGAAATCGTGAGCACCTAATCGGCAGTTGGGAGTGTTGGTTGTTTCTTCTCCTAATCCGATCCTAAATCTTCTGAGTTCTTGAGTGCCGATTTTTTCAATAATATTTTGTACTCCGTTGTGTCCGGCCGAAGAAGAGTTGGTTGCTATTTTGAACGTTCCTAGGAGAATGTCCAAGGCGTCATGAATGATGATTATTTCTTGGGGAGTTAATTTGTAAAAATCCATCAATTTTCGCACTGAATCTCCTGATAAATTCATAAAAGTTTGCGGTTTGGCGAGGATTATTTTTTCTCCATTTTGAATTTCGGTTGAAATTTCTGCGTTGAATTTTTTTTCGATTTTAAATTGCGGAAAATTCCATTTTTCTTGGAATTTATCCAGTAGAATGAACCCTGTATTGTGCCGGGTTTTTTCATATTCTTTTCCAGGATTCCCTAGTCCGATGATTAGCAACATATATTTTTAATATTAGGTTTTGTTATTTTTGTTCAAATAGATCCAGATACATTTGATCAATATTAGAATCCTGAATGTCTTCGATAGAGTCTTCTTCGAATGAATAGAGTGGGATTAGATCATCGCCCAGTGTTATTATGAAATCATAATCCTCCAATTCAATGTTATTTAGTATAGCATTTTTACTGTCAGATATGGTAGCTGGAAGTTTTTTGGCGATTTCATTAAGAGTGAATGGTTTCGATCTTCTTGTGGCATCAAAAACTGAAGTGGTAGAGATTTTTTCTTTGGTTGGATTTTTAATAATTGAAACAGTTCCCAGCTTGATTTTGTCTTGCAATAATCCGACTATTTTTTGAGCGAGTGCGGTTTCATTGCTAGCGTTTATAATGGCAATTTTTGCCTCTTCTTTTATTATCGCCTTGTTCTTTTTGGTGGCAAAATCGAGATTGAAAATATTTGAAGATAATTCTTGAATTTCGCTATAATTTCCAGCTCTTGGAACCAGGATGAAGGCTCGGGTATCTCCATAAAAAACGTGAGAAACTTTGAGTAAACTGTCTTTTTTCCAAGCATCCACCACCGTGGTGGAAATATTCTGAGTATCTACTTGTCGACTAAGTTCGATGAAACTTTTTATTTCATCTAATTGTATATTTGTTTTTACGTGGTTTCCTAATGTATCTAGCAGATTATTGATGGTGATGAAATTGAAGAATGTTTTTAGGGAGAATGCTTTGTTTTTGACAGCCTGGATGACTTGCTGTTGTCGTTTGGCGCGTCCAAAATCTCCCTCTGGGTCATTGTGGCGTTCGCGCGCGTATTTGAGGGCGGTGGCGCCGTCGATTTTTTGTAGACCTTTTTTGATTTCAAATGTTTCGTAGCTATAATTTGGTCCAGGATATCGGGCATCATAAATATCTCTTTCAACATTAACGTTGATTCCTCCAAGGTTGTCAATTATCTTTTCAAAACCTTCAAAATCGACAACCAGGAAATAGGGGATGTTGAGTCCGGTAATGTTTTCAACAGTTTCTTTTATAGGCGTTATTCCTTGGTCATTGTCTAGTCCATATTGGTAAACAGAGTTTATTTTCGTGTATTTTGTTGTTTTTGGAATGTTCGTGTAGAGGTCGCGCGGAAGTGAAAGGAGTCCGATTTTTTTGGTAGTCGTGTTAATGCTCATAATTATGATGGTGTCAGTAAGATTTTTCCCTGGCTTGTTTTCTCCTGCAATTCCAAGCATCAGAATATTTATTCTTCCATCATTTTCTCCTTCTAAGGTGATTTTTTCTTGGCTGGAAAGTAAGGAAGAAAGCGGGAGAAGAGGGCTTTCATTTGATGATTTTCCACTGTCATTTGACGACAGGGTTATTTTTTGTCCTATTGAATTTATTTTCCAGGAAAAATAAACAGGAATAGAAATTAGCAGGGCAAGAAAAAAAAGAGTGAAGAATATTTTTTTTAGGACTGATCCTTTCTTCCGTTTTTCTTTTTTGATTGGTTCTGATTTCTGAGGCACAAAGTGGTTGTCATCATCTGAGGGATATTGAAAGCGGACACTTTTTTTGGGAGTAAAAGAGTCAAAGTTTTTTGGTTTTTCTTGAGGCAACTTTTTTTTTCTGACGATATCCATAAGATGTAGGTATAATAATGTTATGGTAGCTCAATTTGCAGCCTGGTGTCAAAGTTCCTAAAAAACATACTTTTATCAGAATATAGTAAAGATTATATTAATAAAACGCACTCTATCTAATAGATGATAAATTGTTGATAGAAGTGGAAAGATAGTTGAAAATGCTAGAAATAAAATAAAACTTCCAAATGCTTGTTAAATATTGTATAATAATCCCATAGGTCAACAAATGAAAAATAAAATGTTCAAAAACAATGGAAAATCAAGAGAGAGTTAATGGCGGACAAGAGTTAGAAAATAAAAAAATATCTTTCGGCGTTCATAATCGCGTAATCCGTTTCGGATTTTTCGCGATTTTATTTTTTGTTTGCGGATTGGGATTTTTCGGATTTGCAGGGGAGGCGAGCGCGGCGACATATACCGTTTGTGCTAGCGGATGCAATGAAACAACAATACAAGGATGTTCTACGAACCATGTTATGGGAGCTGATGACGTTTGCTTGGTATCAGCAGGAACATATAATGGACAGATTACATGGAATAACGCAGATGTAGGGACTTCCGGACACCCTGTTACAGTGCAGTGCGTTGAAGGGGATGTTTGTACAATAGACGCAAGTGGAGCGGCTTACGGATTTACTTCATCAGCTCTTGGTATTGACTATCTTACATTGGATGGTTTTAGCATTACGAACTATATATCTAGGGGTGTATTTTTGGATGGCATTTCTAATACCCTTGATGAAGAGGTTAGTGTATATAATGTTATCGCTTCTGGAGGTGTTGATGGCGTATGGGTTAGAAACAAACAGCACTCTACTTATAGAGGGATTACAGCTTCTGGTGTCACCGGTTACGGATTTTCTGTATCATCGAATGGTACTGCAACCATGGATGGCAATACTATTGGTGATTTACATATAACCAACGGCGGAATAAGTAGTAATACTGGTCCAGTAAATATTTTATATCAGCACGATCTGACAATCGATGACGATGTAACTATCAGTGATACAGATGCGGGAGCTGCTGGAATATCATTTCGTGCATGCAGTGGTATATTAACGATGGACCACGATGTTGTAGTTACTATTACTAATTCTGGTAGCGATAGCTTTGTAATAATCACATCATCTTGTTTGCTTAATCTAAATGGACGCATATCTGTTGTAAACTCCGGTAATACTGGATTAACATTCTCAAGTGATAATTCTTTTCCGGAGGGTTCTTATATAAATAGAGTAGAGGTTGATGGAGCTGTGCTCAATGGTATTTCTAATTATGCATCTAATACGAGATTCAAGTCGTTCTATCTAAAAGATTGCAGTAATGATGGTATATATACTAGTACAGGGACCAATAAAGTTTATACATCAGATTTTTCTCTAGGATATGGTCTGTCTATGATTGAAGAAGCTGGCTGGGATGGGTTTAGTTCTGCCACAGGAATATCTAAAATTGAAAAAACAATCATCCGCCATTGTGGTGGTGGAGATGGCATCCCTATAAACGAAGGCGATGCAATTACTGGTCATACTGACAGCGTGGTTTCTGCCTACAACAATCTTATATATGAGAATGACAATACTTGCTTCGCTTTTATTGGTGGGACAACCCTTCATGCCTACAACAATACCTGTATAAATAATGGAGTAATTGGTGGTTCTCGCAGTTCAATCTGGACGGATAATGACACAGGAACTGTTGATCTACAAAATAATATTATCTATGGCGGACTACCGTATAGTATTTTTGCGAATGATGCTACGGCACTAGGAACGATCTTAAGCAGTTATAATTTATATTATCCCGATGTAGCTGCCACAGCATTTTCGACAACGAATGGAGGAACGACAAAACAAGCTGATTTAGTTGCGTGGAAAACCGCGAGTTTACAAGATGCAAATTCAATTCAAAATAATCCATTATTCGTTTCATCTTCCGATTATTATCTCCAATCCGATTCTCCTGCCATCGACGCCGGCACCGACCTTTCCATTACTTCCGACTTGGATGGCAACCCAATTTACGGCCTCCCCGACATAGGTGCCTACGAATACCAGCCGCCTAATGATATGGTGGGGGCAAGTAAAGATGAAATCGATATTGAAGCTGGAGCTAGAATATATGGAGATGGAAAATTTCGAGATCTAGCTACAACTTCCGGCACCACCGCCAATCTGACTGTTACTCCTTCATCCGGCAGTTTCCCAACCTACACCACCGAAGTCCGTCCTGCCTGGATGGATATCACCAAAGCCACCGATGAGGATGCCATTATTTGGGAAACTGACCATAAAAAATGGAAAGAATCTTCCACGACTTTGGGAGCGACTAATACACTTCATACAGTCGGAGACCTGACAGCCGGAAAAGCATACTCACTAAGAATTGACGACACTTTGGCAACTGCAAATATTACTGGCACTGATTGTGTCGACGGAGTTTGCACCGCCGACGAACTCGGAAAAATCACCTTTACCTACACCGGAGGATATTCTGATCATACTTTCGATATCACCGATGACGTCGCTCCCATTATCACCGTCACTTCCCCCGAAACACTCGACACAGTTTCCGGAGACGACACCCTAACTTTCACCGATTCCGAAACCACTGATCCGGAGTGTTCCATAGACAATTCCAATTGGGTCAATTGCGTTAGTACTGTAACTAGTTTTTCCGACCTCACTAACTGGGATGACATCGCAGAAAGTGATACCTTCACTTTGTATATGCGGGATACGGATTCATCTAATAATACCGGTACAGCTAATGTTTCCAATCTCACCAAAGCCGATACCCAAGCCCCGGTGCGCTCGGAAGGTTTGCCTAGCAGTGAATTATCTTCCGGCACAACTTCCACAACATTAAGCCTCACTACCAGCGAAACAGCTGTCTGTAAATATTCCAACACCCCCGGTACCGCTTATGCCGATATGACCGAATTATTTACAACGGAAGATGGCATTATTCATACCAAAGATATCTCCAATCTTTCCGATGGTAGTTCATACAGCTATTATGTGAGATGTCAGGATTTATCGGAAAATGCCAACGACACCGATTATCTTATTAGTTTTTCAGTAGCCAGTCCGCAAGATGTCGAAGAAGATACCGATGAAGAAAAAGATCTTGATATTCATTCTGTCAAAGCACAATCTTCCGAAAATTCTATTACAATAACCTGGAAAACTGACCATAATACCAAATCAACCATCAGATACGGAACCAATAAAAACCTCAAAGAAAAAAAGAAAGACAATGACAAAGAAAAAAAACACAAAATTGTTCTCAAAGATCTTCAACCCAACACTAAGTACTATTTCCGCATAAAAGCTACGGATAGTAATGACAACGAAGATTCAAGTAGGATTCATTCAACTACGACCAAATCTCTTCCAGTTTTGGTAATATCAAATCAGAATGTAGATACAAAAGAAAATTCGACAGAAAATCAAAACTCGAAAATGCAAGAATCAGAAAGTCAGCCTGTTTCAAAAAGTCCTGAAAGTGCCACCCCCAATATTTGCACGTATTCCGTACAGTCAGGCGACACTCTTTGGTCAATTGCTAAACAAGTCTATGGCGATGCTACTCAATACCAAAAAATCATTGAGAAAAACCAAGACAAATATCCCGATATTGAAACAAAATTATCAATTGGGCAGGAATTGAGTTTTGATTGTGGGGATAATAATACTGTTCAGGGAGATAGCGACAAAAAAGTTACTGAAAGAAAAACAGATACCACTGAAAATACAAATCAAAATCAAGAATCTTCAACTTCTTTGCCGGATAATGAATTCAGATGGTGGAAACCGTGGACTTGGTTTTAATGGATTTTTTACAAAAAAAGACTGTTTGTTGTCTAAAGAGATTGACTTTTGGTTGAAAAAGGTGTATAATAGAAGGGTGAGGTAAGAAAATCTTGCAGATTAGACTATATTAACAAGGTAGTTGTAATAATTAACTCGCTCTCTGGGGGAGAAAAAAAATGGAAACAAAAAAAATAGTGAAACATGCAAAATGTGTTCATTGTGAAAAAAGAAAAAAAGAAGAAGATAGTCAGGACGAAGTTAACCTTGCTGTTTTGTTGGCGTTGGTTCCTTTGATGGTATTGACTCTTTTCAGCCAGCTTAATTTACTTTAGAAATGCATTCAGATATTTTGTATTTGGCGGTAAATGCTCCGACTTTGTCGGAGCATTTTTTGAATAATTGTGGTATTATAAAAAGAGGTATTGGCGGTTGTCAAAAACATAAATATAAAAATAAAAAATGAACTGGATATTTTTATCAATTGTTGCATATTTTCTTTTGGCGGTTTCATATATTATCGACAAAATTCTTTTGAAAAAGAGAATTCCACAGCCGGCAGTATATTCTTTTTATGTATCCTTGCTTAGTTTGCTTTCTTTGCTCTTGGCTCCTTGGGGAATGTTTTGGCCAGGAATTAAAATTTTGACTATCTCTTTTTTGAGCGGGATTATTTTTATCTATGCCCTGCTTTTTTATTATCAGGCAGTAAAAGAAAATGAAATTTCTCGGGTGGCGCCTCTGATTGGATCAATTGTTCCAATTGTTACTTTGCTTGTTGGATTATTATTCGGACAGCATTTTTCCGGTTACATTTTAATCGGGATAATTTTTTTGGTTGTTGGGGGTTTCTTGGTTTCTTTCGACTTGCCGATTCGGTCAATAAAAATTTTTGGAGGATTTTTTCATTCTCTTTTTAGTGGAATATTTTTTGCAGTTGCTTATCTTTTATTTGATTATGTTTACAAGGCTGATGGTTTTTTGAATGGATTTATTTGGACAAGAATAGGTCTTTTTATTGGTGGATTGAGTTTAATGTTTTTTCCTCTTTTTAGAAAAAATATTATTGACTCGTTTAGAGGAGGGAAAAAGGCTGGACGTAGTCGAAAGAAAAAAATAGGAACGATTGCAATTTTTGCGCTTAACAAAATTTTTGGAGGCGGGTCATCCGTGTTGATTAATCTGGCTATTTCCATTAGTAGCGCCTCTTTGGTGAATGCTTTGGGCAGTGTCCAGTTTGTTTTTGTGTTGGCCTTGGCGGCATTAGCTTCCTTGAAATATAATAATATTTTTGAGGAGAAGTTGTATTTCTGGGATTGGGCGCAAAAAATTGGAGCAATCGCGATTATTGCAATTGGATTAGTTTTCGTTTCAGTTTAGAATATCTGATAGAATAAAGCGTAATCAGTCGCCAGTGATTAAATAATAATATTTTATAGGTTAAATATGATGGGAATAATAAAAAAAACAGTTCGGTATTTCTTGGTTTTAATTTTAGTAATTTTATATGCGGTTATTTTAGCCTTGGCATATTTCAATTTTCCAGTCGGAAACGCGCAAAAAAAGTCCGAGTTAGGAATCACTTTTTCCAGCCGGTATTCACAGGATATCGGGCTGGATTGGAAGAAGAATTACGTGGCTCTTTTGGATGATTTGGGAATTCGCAAAATTCGCATTCCGATTTATTGGGATTTGGTTGAAAAAGAAAAAGATGTCTATGATTTTTCGGATATCGATTGGCAACTTGATGAAGCGGCAAAAAGGAATGCTGAAATAATTTTAGTAGTCGGGCAAAAAGTACCTCGTTGGCCGGAGTGTTTTATTCCGAAATGGATTGGAGAAAATAACGAAGAATTGAGAGCTAATGTTGACTTGAAAAATAGTGAAATTTTACAATTTATTGACAGCGCGACTAAGCGATATAAAAATCATCCGGCAGTTGAATATTGGCAAGTGGAAAATGAACCTTTCTTGGCTTTTGGCGACTGTCCAACTCCGACAATTGATCCGAATATGCTAGATCAGGAAATAGAAATTGTCAGAAAAAATGTGCCTAATAAAAAAATTATCGTGACGGATAGCGGAGAGTTGAGCTCTTGGATGGCGGCATCTAGTCGTGCGGATGTTTTTGGCACGACGATGTATCGGAATATTTACAAGCAAGGATGGGGATATTATGTTTACCCTCTGGGTCCGAGGTTTTTTCGAGCAAAACAATGGTTGATTAGGACTTTTGCCAATCAGGATAATGCTGTGGTTATTGAACTTCAGGCGGAGCCTTGGGTTTCCGGATGGACTGTTCATAAAAGCCTGGAAGAGCAATTTAATTCTATGAATGAAAAGAAGTTAAGAGAGATTGTGAGTTATGCTAAAGATGGCGGATTTCCGCAGATATATCTTTGGGGAGCAGAGTGGTGGTATTGGCTGAAAACGGAAAAGAATCATCCGGAGGTTTGGGAAGAAATGCGCAAACTTATCCAGGAGAATAACGTATAAACATTAAAATAAATATGCCAACAAGAAAAATAAAAAAACATCATATCAGTCTTACTTTCGCGGCATTGATTGCAGTTCTTGGAATTTCAGGCGGTTTTTTTAGTGTGCAAGCATATCCAAGGATTTTTACTACTTCGGCTTATGCGGAAAAATCGGAAAATTTGCAGGAGGATGAGAGCCTGGTAGTGAATTTCTCTGATTCAATGATCGCGGGGACAGTGAGTAATAAAATTGAAATCATTCCAAATATTCCCGTTGATTTTTCGTGGAGCAATGCCGGGAAGAAGTTGATGATTACCCCAAAATCAATTTGGATTCCGGGAGAAAAATATACCATAAATATGCGAGGCGCTAAAAATATAATGATGGTAGAAAGTGATTTTTCTTTTAATTTTAATGTGAGAAGTTATCCAAAACTCGAAAGTTTTTATCCGGCTCCGGAACAAAAGGATGTCATTATCGATATCGAAGATCCGATTTTGGCAGTTTTTGACAAATCTTTGATTGATTATCAACTCAAATTTGAAATAGATCCTACAGAAGAAATTTCCCATACATTGGATTCTTCTGGAAAACGAGTAAAATTAGTTTTCAAGAATGAATATAAAAAAGGACAACGGTACAATATAACTGTGTATATCAAACATAAAAAGGAAAAAGATTTTTCTCGAAAAATTTATGAAACTTCTTTTGAAACTTTGCCTCCAAAGCCATTGCAATGGAGTGATGATTTTTCACAGCGTTTGGTGCAGGCAAAAAAATATACCGTTGCTCAAATTAAGGAGGGTAAATTAATTGATGTTAATTTGAAAAGTCAGGTGATGACTATCTTTGAGAATGGGAAAGTTTTGGATGTATTCTTGGTTTCATCGGGAAAGAGAGGGATGGATACTCCGGAAGGATCATTTCAAATTCAAAACAAGAGTCCTCGTCCGTGGTCAAAAACATATGGTTTGTATATGCCATATTGGATGGCAATTGTTCCTAGCGGTAAATTTGGAATTCATGAGTTGCCAGAATGGCCGGGAGGATACAAGGAGGGCGCGAATCACTTAGGAATCCCGGTTTCGCATGGTTGTGTGCGATTGGGCGTTGGTTCGGCAGAGAGAGTGTATAATTGGGCAGAAATCGGAACATCAGTGATTGTGCATAATTAAGTTACAATTTTTGACAGATAGGAAAAAATCTGTGCAAAATCATTCAAATATGCTAAGATGAAGGCGTTTAGGATAAAAAGAAAATAAAAATAGAAAGGAAGGTGAAAAATAAATGAAAAATATGAAATCTATGCAAACAGGCGCTTTCTGGATATCAGCAGTAGCTTTGGTGTTGGGAGCGGTTGTTTTTGCTTCCGGAATGGAACAAATTATTGGATTGGCTGGAACTCAATGGGCGATGGTAGCTATTCTATTTGCTGTGTATGCTGTTTACTTTGAACATGCTTCTTGTGGAACAAATGGAAAGGAATAACAAATAATTTTTTTCTTACCGGATGCGCTTCAAGCCCCCCCAAAGAAAGCGGATTTTTGCAAAAAAGAATCTGTGGAATTATTTAAAAAACGGCTTTGGGGGTGCAGGAGTTTGTCGAGTGGAAAAAAGCAAGTTAAATGAAAAACGAAAAAAGAAAAATTGCTATTTTTGATATTGACGGGACTATTTTTCGGAAAAATTTACATTTCGAACTTATCAATGAGTTAGTGTGGATGAAAGTTTTTCCGCGTCAGGTGAGGAATGACTTAACGCGTTTATATACGAATTGGTTGGAGCATGAGGGGACATATGAAGATTATCGCTTAGCTCTAGTTGCCTTGTATAACAAGCATATTACGGGTAAGAAAAAAGAAGATATTATTCGAGCGAGTAGGATAGTAGTTCCTTTCCACAAAAATCGAACTTATGTTTTTGCGGAAAACTTAATCAAAAAAATAAAAAAAGAAGGATTTTGTATTATTGCAATTTCCGGTTCTCCTTTGGAAATTGTAGATGAATTCAATAAGGAACATCTGAAGTTTGATAAAGTTTTTGGAAGTATGTACGAGATTGATGAGGATGGAAATTATACTGGAAAAATTGAGTTTGAGCCGACCAGAGATAAAGGACAGGTCTTAAGGCAATATGTCTTTGAAAATAATTTAACATTAAAGGGATCATATGGAGTGGGTGATACAGAATCAGATGCGAGTTTTTTGGAGTTGGTTGATAATCCAATAACATTTAATCCGAATTATAATTTGAAAAGTATTGCCGAAGAAAAAAGTTGGAAAATTGTAGTTGAAAAAAAGGATGTGATTTATGATATACAGTGAGCAATGAACAACGAACAATGAACAATGAACAATGAACAATGAACAGTGAATTAATTTTAAACTTGCAAAACATATGCCAATGAATACAAATCAGGTTATTGATGATTTTTTGAAAAAGATTGTTTGGTTATGGCTGCCTTTCTTGGCGTTGTTTCGGCTCATTAAAGAATTGGCAAATAAATATTCCAAATAGATGAAAACTTTTTTAAAAAATTATCTTCCATTGTTATTGTGGCTGGTGGTTATTTTCAGTTTCTCATCCGTGCCCGGGGGAGTGAAAAATTCCAGTCCTGATTTTTGGTTTTATGCTGAGCGAAAAGGTGCTCATATTTTTGAATATTTTGTTTTGGCGTTGCTTTTGATGAATTTGTTCCGCAAATATTTTTCCGGAAAGATGTTGGTTGTTTTGTCCGGATTGTTTTCTTTGGTCTATGCTTTTTCTGATGAATTTCATCAATCATTTGTCTTCGGGAGGGAAGGGAAGATTTCTGATGTAGGAATTGACTCAGTGGGAATTATTTTAGGTTTGTCGGTTGTTTGGATTTTTCTAAAAAAGATTAAAAAGGCGGATTGATTCAGAGTTAAATAAATTGCGTACAAAAAACACCTCAATCAAAATCGAGGCGTTTTTTATCTAAAAGAATTATTTTTTCAATCCTGCTATCAATTTTTCAAATATGGACGGGTTTTCCATTGCCATTTGAGAAAGAACTTTTCGATCAAGTTCATTATTTTTCTTGGTTTGAATATTGATAAGTTCGCTGTATTTGAGTCCAAGTAATCTTACTGCATTGTTCAATCGGATGATCCATAGGCGACGCATAGTTCTTTTTTTAGTGCGTCTGTCTCGATAGGCGTATTTTCCAGCCTTTAGAACAGCTTCTTTAGCCGCTCTGAAGTTGGTTTTTCTTCTCCAGCGAAATCCTTTGGTCAGTTTTAATACATTCTTTCTTCTTTTTGAAGCGGTTACTCCTCTTTTAATTCTAGTCATTGTATTGTTTAGGTTATTAGTTTTGTAGTGCAGTAGGGAATACTGCATTACATCGCTACTGTTCTAGTTGATTATTGCTTTTAATATATTTTTTTCGTCAGTCTTGAATAATTGCTGGTCGTTTCTTTTGTGGCGACGAAATTTTCCGGTTTCTTTGCTGTTTCCGTGATTTTGTTTGGTGTGTCGCACGATCACTTTTTTGTTCTTTGTGATGCGAACTTTCTTGATAACTGATTTCTTGGTCTTTAGTTTAGGCATATGTTTGTAGAATTAAGAATTTGGAATTAAGAATTAAGTATCTAATATTCTGAATTCATAATTCAAAATACTAAATTTACTCTGGTGCTATTAATATATTAAATCCCCCGGGAAATCTTTTCGCATCTTCCTCAATCTTATGTGGGGTTTCAATGCTGCTAGAAAAATCTTTCAAATTTTTTCTGGCCAAATCTTGGTGAGCTTTCTCTCTTCCTCTGAGTCTTATTTCAATTTTTACTTTATTTCCCTTTGAGAGAAACTTTTCTGCTTGTTTCTTTTTGAAATCCAAATCATGCGTGTCTGTTCGAACTCCAATGCGAATTCCTTTTGTTTCAGTTTTCTTCTGAGCAGTTTGGGATTTGCTCTTTTTTGCTTGAGCGTACTGAAACTTCCCATAATCCATTATTTTGCATACCGGTGGACGCGTGTTGGGGGATACTTCTACTAAGTCCATTTCTTTGGAACGGGCTAGCGTGAGAGCATCAAAGCTCGACATTTCTCCTAGGTGGCTTCCTGCTTCATCAATAACAGAAACTAATGGAATGCGTATGCGTTCGTTTACGCGATAGCGCGGTTTTTCGTACATTTGCTGTTTTCTCGGTTTGAATCTTCTTCGCATGATGGTATATAAATATTATTGTGGAGCTGATGGGAATCGCACCCATGTCCAGAGTTGATTTTAAAAAATATTCTACAAGTTTAGTTTGCTTATTTCCGCCTGAGACGGGTACAAGCTTTCGGCTATAAAACAAACAAAACACCGAAAGTTCGCCTTTGAGAATTTCGCCAAAAGCAATCAAAGGTAACGGCTAAGGGCTATCCTAATGATTGGCACCAAGGTCTATTTATTAGGAATCAATAGCTTGATGGCTATCGGCCTATATTAGGCAATAGCGGAAGCAAAAGCGAAATTTCTTGTGAAAGTTGCTTTTACTTTTGATATAAAGTTTGCACTTAAATATCTTTTATAAACATTTTTACGACGTGTATTATAAATGGTCGACTTGCTTATTTTTTAAAGTGCAATCTGTCGAAGCTAAGCAGCCCCATTTTTTGGAAATTAAAAAACTCAGAAATTTCTCGAGGTTTTTAAATTTCTAGCTATTCTCCTGGAGGCTTCCTTTTTTGCTATATCTGCTCGTTTATCGAATTTCTTTTTTCCGCGAGCTAAAGCGAATTCCAGCTTGATTAGTCTTTTCCTAGTATAGACTCGAATCGGCACCAATGTCAAGCCTTCAGCGTGGACTTTCCCGAGTAGTCTTTTTATTTCTGATTTTTTGACTAGCAGTTTGCGGGAACGACTGGGATCATAATTTTTCAGTTGTCCGGCAAAAGGATAGGGCGGTATAAAGGCATTAGTCAAATATAATTCAAATGCTTTGATCGTAACAAAGCTTCCTTTGAGGCTGAGGTGTCCGGTTTTAATGGATTTCACTTCTTGTCCGCTCAAAACCAAGCCAGCCTCATATTTATCAATAAGGGTATAATCAAAAGTCGCTCTTTTGTTGTCAGCCAATGCTTTCATAGCGGTTTTTATGAAGAAAAAATGTAATTTTCTTAAATGTTATCCACAATTTTATTATATCAGCTTATTGTAATATAATTAAATTATTGTATAATTAAAAAATAACTTAGTCAATTCTTTTCTTGGGTTTTTTCGTAGGTTTTTAAAACAAAAACAAAAATGAAAAAAAGAATTATATTACTGATTGTGTTTATTGCGGTTTTTGCTATGGTCAGTGTTGCCAAAATAAAAGCGGGAACTGGAGATAATGCGCTTGGATGGCTTTGGGGAGGCGGAACGGAATTAGACGGAGTTTTTCCGGGAGATGGAACTAGCACCAATGTCAGATGGCTTAGTATGAATAATACTAATAATTCCGGAGCGGTTGATTATGGTGTCAATATTCCAATGGCTGATGGAGAATTGTCCGGAGAGGCTTGGAGCGGAGGAGATGATTCCGGTTTCGGTTTGGGGTATATCACATTTGACAGTTCTCGATTGGGAGGATGCCCGGTTGGGGTTTGCAGTGCCAGAAGAGTCGGAAATAATTTGGAAGGTTGGGCGAGATTTGAACAAATTGCATCAGCTAATGCGGCGGGAAATTCCGGCGGATGGTTGGGATGGATTAGTTTAAGTGGAACAGCGCAAGATGGATCTTCCTATGGAATTTCTATTAATTCTTCTGCGAGTACTTTTTCCGGTTATGCCTGGTCGGATGAATTGGGATGGATTGATTTTTCTCGCGCGAGTTTCGAAGCGCCCAAGGTTTTGAATGTTAGTCTTTCTGCTTCTCCGAATTCTTGTGTTGGATGCTCATCCTTGACTTCAACTCTCACAGCCTCCAGAGAAGATACCTCAACAACTACCGGCGATATCACTTATGAATTTAATTGCGATGAAAGCGATGGAGTTTATGATGTTTCCTATACCACAACAGATACAAGTAAATCATATGATTGCACGTATGCGTCTACCGGAACGGCGCAGGTGCGGATTTCCCAGGGTGGAAAAACTGAAATAAAGACGATTAATGTGAGCGTGCTTCCGGCAGTTTGTGGGGATGGAATTGTGAGCTCCGGCGAAGGTTGCGATGACGGAACAACAAATAACGGATCGTGTCCTGATTTGTGCGGCGCATTGTGCGAGGTTAACACTTGTGTTGATAGCTCTTGGAGAGAAGTGGCTCCGTAAAAATAAGTAGGAATAAAGTATAATTTTTTATTACAAACATGCAAATTAAAAAAGAAAATAAAATAGTTATTTATGTCATTTTAGTAGTGGCGTTGTTGTTGTTTATACTTCTTTTCCTTTCGTTGAGTATAAAAAATCGGAATAATCAAACAAAGGAACAGGTAATGCAACCATTGACAGATATTCAAAAAAATCAGTACGACGCGTTAATTGATGAAGCGAAAAATTCTTTAGGGCGACCAGATGAGGAAAAGACAAAAGAGGATGAATTGTTAATTGATGAAGCGTTAAGCTCTTTGGAACAACCGGGAAATGAAATGACAAGCGAGGAAAATGTGAAAATTGACGAGGCAATGACTTCCATTAATCAAGTAGAATAATTTTTTTATAGAATAATAAAAATGAAAACGATAAAAACATCAATCAAGAAAGAAAGGAGTATGATTAAAAACATCAAATGGTTGTTCTTTTCTTTGGCACTGGGACTTTTGCTGGGAGGTGGAATGGCAATGGTGAGCGCCTGGACAGATCCGACAGTTGCTCCTCCGGGAGGAAATATCGGAGCGCCGATTAATACCGGTATCGGAACTCAAATAAAAAGTGGCGACTTGACTGTCAGGGAAATGGTTCTAACAAACACTGCCAATGCCCTTCTTATTCCGGTGGGGAACGTCGGAATCGGAGATAATACGCCAGATGGATCTCTTAGGCTTGATGTTGAGGGTCAAGTTGGAGCGTCAGCATATTGCGATCAGGATGGGGCAAATTGTAGAGCAATAACGAGTGTCGGGGGTTTTACTGTGAATACGCCTAGTTGTACTATAAATAAAGGTTCAGCCGGACTTTATTACTGTGATGTTACTTGCAACGCGGGAGATATTCGCACGGGTTGTTCAGGTATTGATCCAGCGGATTCAACTGATGATTATCTTAATGCCACTCCAATAAATAACGGATGTCATTGTGCCGCTCAGAGTCAAGGTCAGTGTTATGCTTATTGTGCCCACTTCTAGTTTTTTTACCGTTGAAAATGTATTTTTAAAAACACCAAAAAAGTGAAGTGTACCCTTTAAAGTGGACGCGGAATAAAAAACTACCTGGCAAATTCTAAAAGATGATTTCTGTATTCAACGGGAGTCATCTTTTTTAGATCCCATTGATACCTTCCATGATTGTAATATTTCACATATTCCTCAATTAGTAAGTGCAACTGCTCAAATGTTTTGCAATCTTTGTAGTCCACATCATCCTTAAAGTGCCCAAAGAAAGGTGCCACTAGGCACTTTTTCTGTAGTCTTTTTCACAGAAACCTCGACATTGTGTTGGGGTTTTTGCTTTTGCGCTTTCATAAAAGGCGAATGTGCAGTTTTTAGTAGAAAAAACCGTGTTACGTTTGACAATCAGAGAGCATAGATGTATAATTTCAATAGATTATTAAATTTAATAATTAAATGAAATACCAAGAATTTAAAAAAGCTATAAATAAGCCATATTTTACCAGTTTGGATATTTTGTTGCAAAAACTGAATGTGTATAATTATCAGTTGTCTTTGTGGCAAAAAAAGAACTATATCGGCCGTTTGAAAAGAGGAGTGTATTTTTTCACGGATGAAAAAGAAAACTTGGTGGCACTAGAAATTTCTTTCCTGCTATGTCAGCCCAGTTATCTTAGTATGGAAACTATGCTAAGTCATTACGGACTGATACCTGAAATGGTGTACGCGCAAACCGCTATAACTACCAAAGCTACCAGGAAATTTTCCAATGATTTCGGAAATTTCATTTATCATCATATTCAGCCGAAATTATTTTTTGGCTATGTGCCGATGGAAACTTCATCTGGAAAATATCTGGTCGCGGAGCCGGAAAAAGCCTTGCTAGATTATTTTTATTTCAATTTGGGAAAGTTGAATGATCAAAAGGATATTGATGGATTGAGGATGAATTGCGATGAACTTCGGCGCGTGATGGACAGGAAGAAAATAGATATTTATCTCAAAGAATATAATATTGAAAAATTAACAAACAGTATAAATCTTTTATTTGATAAAATATGCTGACATTACCCCAACTTAAAAAATATTATTCCGATATCGCGAACGTGTCCGTAAAAAGCATCTTGGTGGAATATTTGCAATATGAACTGCTGGATTCGCTGTACAAGCAAAAAAAGAGCGCATTTTTGAGTTTTATCGGTGGAACGGCACTACGCATCGTGTATGAAGAAAATCGTTTTTCCGAGGATTTGGATTTTGATAATTTCGGATTGTCTTTCGATGATTTCGCGGAATTAATGGAAGTTGTGATAGCTGATATGAAACTCAAGGGGTTTGAAATGGAAACGCGCCTAGTGGAAAAAGGCGCTTACCATTGCTATATAAAATTTCCGCATATCCTGCAAGAGTCGAATATCAGCGCGGCGGGCAACGAGAAAATCTTAGTGCGCATCGATATAGTGAGAAAAGATAAAAATTTCGAACCGATATTGCATACGCTGAACAAATTTGATATTTATCGGAATATCCTGGTGAACCCGCCGGAAATCATTTTAGCACAAAAACTCATCACTATTCTCCAGCGCAAGCGGGAAAAAGGCCGAGATTTTTATGATGTAAGCTATCTGTATGGCAAGACACAGCCGGATTTTTCCTACATAGAAAAGACACTGGCGGTTTCTAAGAATGAATTTATTGAAAAACTGGTGGCGCGATGTGAGGAGTTGGATTTTAAATATTTAGCCAAGGATGTAGAGCCGTTTTTATTGCAATCGGAACAATCGGCGCGAGTCGTCGATTTTCTGGAATTTATTAAAAAGCAATTATCAATCAGAAATTAATTTATAGTATGGTAGAATAAGAGCGTATGAAAAAAGAACTGGAAAAAAAAATCCAAAAAGCGGTAAAAGATTTGTTCGGATTGGAGCAGACCGGTTTCGTGGTGGATTATCCGAAAGACGAGAAATTTGGGGATTATGCGACTAATGTTGCGATGGTTTTAGTTTCAATATTAAAGAAGAGCCCGATGGAAATTGCTGAAGAAATTAAAACGCAAATATTAAAATGTAAAATGACAGATAAAAATGTAAAATTTTTAGAAAAAGTTGAAGTGGTGAAACCTGGGTATATCAATTTTTATTTATCTTCAGAATATTTTCAAAATAAAGTGAGAGAAATAAATGAAAAAAAAGAAGAATATGGAAATTCTAAAATTGGCGATAAAAAGAAATTTTTAATTGAATTTGTGAGTGCTAATCCAACCGGACCGATTCACTTGGGAAATGCCAGAGGAGGACCGTTGGGCGATGCGCTGGCGAATGTTTTGAAAAAAAGCAATCATCAAGTTGAAAGAGAATATTATGTGAATGATTTTGGCAATCAGGTTTTGATGCTGGGGCATTCTATCCTAAAGGACGAAGAAACTCAATATCGAGGAGATTATGTGGATGATTTGGCAAGTCAGAAAAGTGAAAAAATGAACGATCCGATGGAAGTCGGAAATTGGGGGGCGAATGTAATTTTGGAAAAATTTATCAAGCCTACCTGCGAAAAGTTGGGAGTAAATTTCGACATTTGGTTTTCGGAAAAAAGTTTGCATACAAATGGTAAAGTTGATGAAGCGGTCGATTTGCTTCGAGAGTGTGATTTGATATATGAAAAGGATGGAGCTATTTGGTTTAAATCAACTCAATTTGGGGATGATAAAGACAGGGTTTTGATCAAATCAAACGGTTTCAAGACTTATTCGGCAACTGATTTCGCGTATCATAAAAATAAAATTGAAAGAGGCTTTGATAAATTGATAAACATCCAAGGAGCGGATCATCACAAACAGGCAGAAGTTGTGAAATCTTTCGTGGAAAATTTTTTGCATAAGAAAGGAAAGCTAGACTTGATTATGACGCAAATCGTCAGAGTCATTAAAGACGGAAAAGAAATTAAGATGTCAAAACGAAAGGGGATATATTTTGCACTGGATGATTTGCTGGAGGAAGTCGGAAAAGACGCAGTCAGATTTATTTTTACATCTTATGCTCCGACGAGCCACATAAATTTTGATTTGAATTTGGCGTTGGAGCGTAGTGAAAAAAATCCTGTTTTTTATGTTCAATATGCGCATGCGAGAATTTGTTCGATTTTGAGAAAAATGGAAGAAGCGGAAAGTGGCGAACGTATTAAAAATAGAAAGGCGGTTGATTTGTCTTTGCTAGTCCATAAAAAAGAAATAAGCTTGATTCGAGAGATGGGTAAATTTCCGGAATTGATTGAGGAAATCTCAAAAAATTATGAAGTGCACAAATTGCCACACTATGCAGTTTCTTTGGCGGATAAATTTCATTCATTTTATGCTGTGTGCAAAGTGAATGATGAGAAGAAGCCTGAGCTTTCATTGGCTAGACAAGAGCTGGTAAAAGCTGTTAGAATAGTGCTATCAGAAACTTTAAGATTGGTTGGAGTGAGCGCACCTGAATCAATGTGAAAATAGGACAAATAGGACAAATAAGACATATAAAATTATGAGAATTGGAATTGATGCACGAACAATTTTGAACCCGGAAAAAGGCGACGCAATCGGAGTTGGGCATTATACTTTTCAATTGATTCGCAATCTTCTGGAAATCGACAGAGAAAACGAATACGTTTTGTTTTTTGATTTTCGTGTGCGGGAAAAAGATGTGAAGAAATTCACCCGACCAAATGTGAAAATAAAATTTTATCCCTTTTCCGATTACAAGAAATATTTACCTGGAGCATATAGCGAAATCCTGGGAACTGCCACTTTGCAAAAAGAAAAATTGGATGTTTTGCATTCAACTTCTCCTTTCAGTCGGATTCCTTTGGGGTATAAGGGAAAGACCGTGGTGACTTTCAATGATTTGGGGGCATATAAAATTCCCGGTTGTTTTCCAGCTATTGCTCGCAGTCGAGACAAGGCTTTGTATCGGTTAATGGAAAGCAAGGCCGACAGAATCATTGCGGTTTCAGAGTCGATGAAAAAAGATTTGCAATCGGTTTTTAAAACGAAGGATGAAAAGATAAAAATTATTTACAGCGGATTAGATCGAAGGTTTTTTGAAATTCCGGATATCAATACAAAAAAAGTTTTGGATCGTTATGGAATTAAAAAGAAGTACATCTTATTTTTGGGAACTCTTGAGCCAAGTAAAAATATTACCAGACTCTTGCAATCTTTTGCAAAGTTCAAGGAAAAATGCTTGCTTAAAAACGGACAAACCAATGGAAAGAAATTCAGATATCAGTTAGTGTTAGCTGGAAAAAGAGGTTGGCTTTCCAAAGAATATTTGCAAATTGCCAAGGATTTGGGGATTTCTAGGGATATTGCCTATACTGGATATGTTATCGGCGATGAATTGGTTCCTTTGTTTTCCGGAGCGGAATTTTTTGTGATGCCGTCGCTGTATGAAGGATTTGGAATGACTATTTTGGAAGCTTTTGCAACAGGAACTCCGGCAATCGTTTCTAATGTTTCTTCGATTCCGGAAATTGCCGGTGATGCGGCTTTGATGATTAATCCTTTGAATGTGAATGAGATTTCTGAAGCGATGTGGGAATTTTCACAAAATGATAATTTGAGAGAAAAATACAAGCAACGCGGACTTGCAAGGGCGAAAGATTTCAATTGGGAAAAATGCGCCCGTGAAACGCTCGAAGTGTATAAATCATTGATATAATTTTGTCTATGTTTAAAAAGGTTGAAGTAGGAAAAAAACTTCCTGAAATGGAAAAGGAAGTTCTTGAATTTTGGAAAGAAAATAAAATATTCGAAAAATCTTTGGAAAAAAACAAAGACAATCCCGCGTACACTTTTTATGATGGGCCGCCTTTTGCGACGGGAACTCCGCATTATGGGCATATCGTGGGCAGTGTGATGAAGGATGTGGTGCCGCGGTATTGGACGATGCGCGGAAAATATGTTGAGCGCAAGTGGGGTTGGGACTGCCACGGACTGCCGATTGAGAATATCGTGGAAAAAGAATTGGGTTCGAAAAAGAAAAAAGACATCGAGGAAATGGGTGTGGAAAAATTCAATGGGCTGTGCCGGAGCAAGGTTTTGGGATATGTGGATGAGTGGAAGAAAGTGATCACCAGGCTTGGTCGTTGGGCGGATATGGAAAACGCCTACAAGACGATGGATTTGCCGTATATGGAATCGGTTTGGAACGTTTTCAAACAGCTCTATGACAAAGGTTTGATTTATGAAGGCTACCGCAGTATGCACATTTGCACGCGTTGCGAAACGACTTTGTCGCAGCAAGAAGTTTCGGAAGGGTATAAGGATATCAAAGATTTGTCAGCGATCGCGAAATTTGAACTGGTGGATGAACCGGGGACTTTCGTTCTGGCTTGGACGACGACACCGTGGACTTTGATCGGCAATGTGGCTTTGGCGGTTGGGAAGAATGTTAAATATACAAAAGTGAGAGTGTATGCTGACAAGAGAAATGAAAAGGGTAAGCCAATTTATGAAAACATTATAGTTGCTAAAGATATCTATGAAAAATGGAAAACTGAATTTTATAAAGATGGTGTTAATCAAATAGGAGTAAAATTATTTGGATTGAAGGATTTTTCGTCAGTAAAAGGAGAGCCTATGGTAATTAATGAAAATGAGATTATTGACGAGATGGAAGGAAATGCTTTGGTTGGTAAAAAATATAAACCATTATTTGACTATTACCAAAACAAAGGTTTGCAAAACGAGGAGAACGGTTGGAAGATTTATGCCGCTGATTTCGTAACGACGGAAGAAGGGACGGGTGTGGTGCATATTGCTCCGGCTTTCGGAGAGGATGATTTGAAATTGGGACAAAAAGAAAAGTTGCCGTTTGTGCAACACGTCGGATTGGACGGCGTGATTAAAAAAGAAGCCGGAGACACTGAAGCACAGCAAGCTGGCTACAGGGCAAGTTTCGCCGGACTTTCAGTTAAGCCGATGACCGGAGAAAAAGACAGTCATCAAAAAACCGATATCGAAATTATCAAATATTTGGCGCACAATAATCTTCTTTTTTCCAAGGAAAAATATGAACATAGCTATCCGCATTGTTGGAGGTGCGATACGCCGCTTATCAATTACGCGACAAGCTCCTGGTTCGTGGCGGTGGAAAAAGTGAAAGAGGAGGCTTTGGAAATGGCCAAGGAAATAAATTGGACCCCGAAGCATATGAAAGAAGGGCGGTTTGGAAATTGGCTGGAAGGAGCGCGCGACTGGTCGATTTCAAGGCAAAGGTTTTGGGCGAGCGTGATGCCGATTTGGGTTTGCGATCAATGTGGAGAAGTTAGGGTGTTTGGGAGCGTTGGGGAGTTGGAAGAAATTTCCGGGGAAAAAATTACCGACATCCACAAACATATCGTAGACAAAATTACTTTCAAATGTGAAAAGTGCGCTTCGACAGGCTCAGCGCAAGCAGGGACAATGAAACGGGTGCCGGATGTTTTGGATACCTGGTTTGACAGTGGTTCGATGCCTTATGCCCAGATGCATTATCCGTTCGAAAATCAGGAAAAATTTGAAGCCAATTTTCCGGCAGATTTCATTGCGGAAGGACAGGACCAAACCCGCGCCTGGTTTTATTATTTGCATATTCTGGGAACGGCACTCAAAAATAAACCGGCTTTCAAAAATGTGATCGTTAATGGAACTGTTTTGGCGGAAGATGGAAAGAAGATGTCAAAAAGGTTGAGCAATTATCCTGATCCAATGGTGATGTTTGAAAAATATGGGGCGGATGCGGTGCGATTCTATTTGATGAGCTCCCCGGTGGTGGCATCTGAAAATCTGAATTTCAAAGAGGCGGATGTGGCGGATGTGGTGCGCGGGATGATGCGGATGCTTTGGAATTCATATTCATTTTTTGTGCTCTATGCCAATATTGACGGCTGGAAAGCGAAAAGCGAAAAGCGAAAAGCGAAAAATACGAACAATTTGTTGGATCGTTGGATTGTTTCGGAGTTGCATATGCTGATTCGTGATTTTAATTTGCATATGGAAAATTATGAGCTTAACCGGGCGTGCCGTTTGGTGCCTAAATTCGTGGACAATCTTTCTAATTGGTATGTGCGCCGATCAAGAAAGAGATTCTGGAAATCGGAAAATGACAACGATAAAAATGAGGCATATGCGACTTTGTATTATGTTTTGGTGGAACTTTCCAAAGTGATGGCGCCGTTTGCGCCTTTTATTTCTGAGGAGATTTTCAAAAATCTAACGGGCAAAGAGTCTGTGCATTTGGAGGAGATGCCGATGGCGGATGAGAAGTTGATTGATGAAAGGTTAAACGAAGAAATGCAAAAAACCCGCGAAATTATCACGGAAGCGTTGCAACTTCGCGCAAAAAATGGAATCAAAGTGAGGCAACCTTTGGGTCAATTTTCAATTTTCAATTTTCAATTTTCAAACAATGAAAAAGAATTTTTAAATATAATAAAAGAGGAAGTTAATGTGAAAAATGTTGCGATTAGCGGAGAGGAAGAAACGGAAGGGAAATGGGCAGTCGGCGATGCCGGCGGGGTCAAGGTGTTTTTGAATACGGAAATTACCCAAGAGCTGAGGATGGAAGGGCAGGCGCGGGAGGTTGTTCGGTTTATTCAGGAAATGCGCAAAGAAGCGGGATATGAAGTTGACAACCGCATCCAAGTGTGCTATGATGGCAAATTAGAGTTATTTGACAATTTCGGCGAATTAATCGCCAAGGAAGTCCTAGCAGATCGTTTTTCCAAGGAAAAATTGGAAAAAACGGATCTGGAAAAAGATTTCGATTTGGATGGAGAAAAAGTCCGGATTGGAATTTGCAGATAAATGCAAAACGCAGGAGGTGCGTTTATGGATTTCGTAGTAAAGTTTTTTTTGGATGTGTGTGAGGTTCCGCCTATCGTCTCGTATGTTTTTTTTGGTGGAAGTTTTTTTATTATTATGCTATTCCTGCTCGCAACAGCGGGTGGAGAAAAAAATAAAGAGGAGGACGAGAAATGAAAAGGTCGACGTGGATCTGTCTACTGCTCGCCATCGTTGTTTTGGCGGCGGGTGGTGGTTGGTATTTTTTCGGGGGTGCCTTTCCTGCATTTGCTGCAGGAGGAAGTACGCTTTTCGCCGGAGTTTTGGCGGAGAGTTTACTGGAAGGAATCCTGTGCTAAATCCGGAAAAAATTTTCGGGTTTGTCGCAGGATGGAGGCTTGATTTTGCATAATGCAAGGTTGAGCCTTTTTTTATTGTCTTTATGTCTGTTATTATTGTGCTAGAATGACTCTATGGAATACAAATATACGGGGATAATTTTGGGAAAGTATGATGTCGGGGAGACCGATCGGATTTATGTTATCTATACTTTGGAGCAGGGAAAAATCCGCACCCTTGCCAAGGGTGTGCGAAAAATGCACGCCAAGCTTGCTGGGCAGTTGGAGAATTTCAATTTGGTGGATGTTTTAATTGCGAGAAATAAGGGAATGGGAAAGATAAAATCAGCGATTGTGGAGAATAATTTTTCTGTCATTAAAAAGGACTTGGATTTGTTGGAGAAGGCTTTTCAGATGTTTGAAATTTTCAATCGGCTCACTGAAGACGAGCAGAAAGACGAACAGGCCTTTTCTTTACTTTTGAGATACTTAATCTTGTTGGAAAAAAAATCGGAAGATCGCGATCAGTTTTTTTGTCGGATGATCAGCCAAGGATTTTTATTTCAACTTTTTAATTTACTGGGATATCAAATTGAAGTTGTTAGTTGTGCTTTTTGTGGAAAAAGGATAACCGCCGGTGGGAATTTTTTTTCCGCGCAGAACGGAGGAGTTTTTTGTCATGATTGCCAGGAAGGAATAATGGAAAAATTCCACATCAGCGACAGTGCGATTAAAGCGCTGCGCATTTTTTCTTCAAACAATCTGGATTCATTAGTGAAGTTGAAAATGAAAAAAGAAGAAATTGCCGAATTGGAAATGATTAGCAGCCGGTTTTATCAATGGATTTCCTGATTTAAGAAAGACTTCGCTGTTAATAAATGAATTGGAGTACGGAGAATTATTTTTTTTGACAGTGATTAACTTGTTGAACGAAAAATACTCTGGTAAAATAAGAAGGTAAATTAAATAAAAATAAATATAAAAAAATTGCTATGTCTTTAGATAATTTGAACGAAAAAATAAATGACCCTAGTGTAAAAGTTGATAATAAGGAATTTTTTGGAGAAAATAAGGGTCCGGTAGAAAATAATTTTCAAACAACTAATGAAAGAAGTTGGAAACGGGTGGCTAGTTGGTTGGATGATGAAACATTGCGGATTATTAAGATTTTCGGATTGGTTTTAGGCGCTTTGTTTTTACTGGGAGCGATTGCCTATGGA
The DNA here is from genome assembly GCA_023229615.1 of Candidatus Moraniibacteriota bacterium. Classification (GTDB taxonomy): domain Bacteria; phylum Patescibacteriota; class Minisyncoccia; order Moranbacterales; family UBA9337; genus UBA12151. The sequence goes on along the minus strand of JALNYX010000002.1, from coordinate 13,500 downwards.
GTTTTTAGATATAGTCAAACTGCCTTTAGCGAGGATCGAGTGATAGTGGAAGTGGATGGCCCGGTAGAAATAAACAGTGCTGAAATAGTAAAATACAAAATAAAATACAAAAATAACAATCGAGCTGATCTTAATGATGCAGAGCTGACAATCAGTTATCCGGAGAATTTCAAACCGGAAGGAAATTCTAATTTCGAGTCCGAGAGTGAAAATAGCAGTCGGATTAAATTAGGAAAGATAAAATCTAAAAGTGAAGGATTTGTGGAAATTCAAGGAAGATTTTATGCGCCGATTAATTATACATTGATGATAAAGGCGGCACTCAAATATATGCCGTCCAATTTTAGCAGTTCATTTCAATCTGACGGTCAGAAGGGATTGGATGTGAAAACTTCTGCGGTGGCGATTTCTATTGATGCGCCCAGGGAAGTTCTTGGTGAGAATGAAGTTGACTATACTATTGCTTATCAAAATACCAGTTCTGTTCCATTTGATAATTTGAAGCTTAAGGTTGATTTTCCTGATGGGTTTGAAATTAGCAATTCAAGTGTTCCTGTTTTTGAAGGAAGCGGTACTTGGTATGTCGGAGAATTGATTCCGGGACAAAAAGGGGAAATCAAAATAAGCGGAATTATTCAAGGCTCAAGAGGGGACGTGAAGTTGATAAAGGCAGTTATTGGGCAATCGAGGCAAGACAAGGAACTGCTTGTTTATGAGAGTCGAGAAGCAGTTTCCAAGATAGTTACATTGCCACTTTCTATTTCGCAAACAGTGAATGGACAGAAGTCTTTGGATGTTGATTCTGGAACGAATTTGAAATATGAAATTAATTATCGCAATGAAGGAGAGGTCGGTCTTCGAGATTTGATATTAACTATGAAAATAGACTCTCCAGTTCTGGATTTTTCCAAATTGAATTTGGACGGCAAGGGTTCTTATAATTCTGATAGTAAAGAAATTATGTGGAAGGCTTCAGATTTTCCTCAATTGGCAAAAATTGATCCTATGCAAGGAGGATCGGTAAGTTTTTCTATTCCAGTAAAAGATAAAATTGATATTAACGGAGCTGGTGACAAGAATTTTTCAATTGAATCAATTGCAAAGATAGACAGTCCGGATGTAACATATCCAGCGGTTGGCATTAACGAAAGTACGAGTCGGGCGATGGTAAAAATTAATTCAAAAGTTATTTTGAGCACAGAAGGTTATTTCAATAATTCTGATATTAAAACTTCCGGACCAATTCCTCCGACAGTAGGACAAGAAACAGAATATGTTATTCGCTGGGCTATTTCAAACGTTTCTAATGATATTGGTGATGTTTTGGTTGTTGCTTCCCTTCCGACCGGAGCGAAATGGAAAAATGAAATTTTTCCAGGAAGTGAAAATGTGACATATAACAATAGAACTAATGAAATTGTGTGGAGTTTGAAAAAAATCGATGGCGGAACAGGAATTATTAATTCCCCCAAGAGCGTAAGCTTCAAGGTTTCTGTTGTTCCTCAAATAAATCAAATAGGCGGAGTGGCTCAGCTTTTAGGAAAAACTACACTTAAAGCTAAAGATTTGTTTACAAATGTGGATATAGTCAAGGAATTTGTGGAAAAAACTTCTGAAGTAAAAGAAGACAGCAGTGTTTCTTCTGATGGATATAAAGTAGTGGCAAATGAATAGATTTATGGTTTGCGCATTTGAGTATTCTTTTTTGTTAATACTCAATTGGCTTGCGTATAGAGTTTAAGTTGAAAAAAATATGAATATTTTTCAAGAAGGAAAAGCTAGAATAAAAAAGGTTAAAACGAAAAGCGGAGAATTGGAAACTCCGTTTTTTATGCCGGATGCTACTCGGGGATTTGTCAAATCACTCAGCGGAAATGATTTGGAAGAGGCAGGGGTTGTTCCGATGGTGGTTAATACTTATCATCTTTTCCTGCAACCTGGAATGGATTTGATTAAAAAAAGTGGGGATATTCACAAGTTTATGAATTGGAAAGGACCTTTGCTTTCCGATTCCGGCGGGTATCAAGTTTTTTCTTTGATTCACAAAAATCCGAAGATGGGGAAAATCACGGATGATGGGGTGGAATTTCGGTCGCCTCTCAGTGGAAAAAAACATTATATCACTCCGGAAAAAGCGATTCAGATTCAGTTTGATTTGGGTGTGGATATGATGGTTTGTCTGGATGATCCTCCCCCGAACAGTGATACGAAAGAAAAAATTGAAGCGGCGGTTGATCGGACGTTGGCTTGGGCGGAGAGGTGTATGATGGAATATAAAAAACAAATTAAAGAGAGAAAAATTGAAAAAGAAAACAGACCTTTGATTTTTTGTGTTATTCAGGGCGGGGAATATTTGGATTTGAGAAAAAAATGCGTTGATGGATTGATTGAAATAGGGCTTTCCGTCAAAGGAGGACCAGTTATGAGTTGGGATGGATATGGATTCGGAGCGCGACATATTGACAGTGAGGGAAATTTTTTGGCTGAAGTTTTGAAATATACTGCTGGGTTGATTCCGGAAAATTCTTTGCGTTTTGCTTTGGGAGTTGGAACCCCAGAAGATATTGTTCGCTGTGTTGAATTCGGCTGGGATATGTTTGATTGCGTGATTCCAACTCGGGAAGCGCGCCATGGAAGAATATTTTTATGGAAAAGCGACGACTTGAAAGGGGAATTTTATGAAACGGTGAATATTTCAAATTCCAAATTTAAAGATGATTTTAATTCAATTGATGAAAAGTGTAACTGCCAATTGTGCAAAAATCATTCGCGAGCTTATTTACATCACATTTTTCGATCAGGCGATCCGTTGGCAATGCGTTTGATCTCAATGCATAATTTGAAATTTTATATGGAGCTTATAGAAAAGATTAAAAACAACTTAAAAATGTCCGTAAAATAAGCTCATCTAATGCGGGCTATTGACAAATAAATACTGATTGTGTAGGATGGGTGTACGTCCGTTAACAGAAAATTTAATAGAAGGTTTCAAATAGAGGCATTATTTTGAGCTTCAGGAATTAGGAAAGATTAGTCCATGAGTAGCTCCTCTATTTTTGTGTTGTTATGAGTAAAGAATTAATAAAACTCGAAGGAATTATCTTGGAAACTTTGCCGAGTACTACTTTCAAAGTTAAATTAGATAATGGCCATGAAGTTTTGGCTCATATTTCAGGACGTATGAGAGTTAATTATATTCGCTTGCTTCCGGGAGACAAAGTTTTACTGGAAATGAGTCCATATGACTTGACTCGAGGAAGAATAACACAGCGACTTTAAAAACGCATAACGTTAAGCGTATAACACGGAGCATAATAAATATTGCTTCATATTATACTTTTCACGATTTACGATAAAATATGAAAGTTCGAGCATCAGTAAAAAGAATATGTGCTAAGTGCAAGATTGTTAAACGTAGAGGAAAACTTTATGTTATTTGTGATGTTCCAAAGCACAAGCAAAGACAAGGATAGTAAAGATAATTTCTAATTTTTAATTTCTAGTTTCTAAACAATAAACAGAAAATGAACGGTACTTGTTTGAAAATTACGAATTAAAAATTGAAAAATTTTAATAATATATATGGCAGAGGAAATTAAAAAAATTGAAAAAGTACAAGTTGAAGCTGTTAATCCATCTGAAACTTCTGGAAAAAAGGTGAAAAAAGGGAAGCGTCAGGTTTCCAAGGGAAGAGCGAATGTCCGATGTACTTATAATAATACCATTATCACAGTTTCTGATATTAATGGAGCATCTTTAGGTTGGTCTAGTTCTGGACTATTGGGATTTAAGGGTGCGAAAAAGTCAACGCCATACGCAGCTACCCAGGTAGCCGCTGATGTTGCGGAGAAAGTGAAAAAGTATGGAGTGCGTGAATTGGCAGTTTTCGTAAATGGTGTTGGAGGCGGAAGAGAAGCATCTATTCGAGGATTGGCTAATAATGGATTTGAAATTACTCAAATAAAAGATACAACGCCGATTCCACACAATGGATGTCGGGCAAAAAAGCCAAGAAGAGTTTAATGAATATAATGTAAAATAACTATGGCAAGAATAGCTGGAATTAATATTCCTGACGACAAAAGAATAGAAATCTCCCTCACATACATTTTTGGAGTAGGGCGCTCAAGTAGCGTGAAGATTTTGAATTCTCTTAAAATCAACAAGGATACAAGGACGAAAGATTTGACTCCTGAAGAAGTAAACAGCTTGAAAGAGGAGATTGAAAAAAAATATCGAGTAGAAGGAGAATTGAAACATCAAGTGAAAATGAATATTAAAAGACTCAAGGAAATTGGATGTTACCGAGGGCTCAGACATCAGAAAGGATTACCGTCTAGAGGACAGAGGACAAAAACTAATACTCGAACAGTAAGAGGAAATACTCGCCGAACAATGGGAAGCGGAAGAAAATCCACCTCAGAGAAGACCTAAAAAATGTTTAAAGGCGTTCTAGGTGTTGTAATCGTTAGATACGATTGGAACAGATAGGACGATTAGTGATTATAACGAAAATAATTATGGCTAGAGATACAAATGCAAGTTGTCGAAAATGTCGCAGAGCAGGAGAGAAGCTCTTTCTTAAGGGTGATCGTTGTGCTGGTTTGAAGTGCGCGATTGTAAGAAAGAATTATGCTCCCGGAGTACACGGAAAGAAATTTTCTCGAGGACAAAGTGAATATGGAAAGCAATTGGCAATGAAGC
>JALNYX010000002.1:0-8786 GCA_023229615.1 Candidatus Moraniibacteriota bacterium | reverse complement strand
CAAGAGAATTTATGGAGTTCTTGAAAGACAATTCAGAAAGCATTTCAAAGAATCAGATAAACGTCAGGGAGTTACTGGAGATCTTTTGATGGCTCGATTGGAATTGCGTTTGGATAATGTTATATATCGAATGGGATTCGGAAGTTCTCGAAAGCAGTCCAGGCAATTGGTTAATCATGGACTTTTTAATGTAAATGGAAAAAAGGTGGATATTTCTTCTTTTAAGGTTAGTATTGACGATGTCATTTCTATTCGCGATTCAAAAAGAGAGAATGAATATTTCAAAAAGCAGGCTGAAATTTTGAAAAATAAGAAAGACTTTCCTTCTTGGATTTTGTTTAATGACGCAAAGTTGGAAGGAAAAATAATTGCAATTCCAAAACGAGATGAGATTGAAATTGGTGTTGATCCTCAGATGGTGGTGGAATATTATTCCCGATAGGAAGTAAAAAGAGTGTTAATTGTATCTGATTCAAGAATTAGGAGTGCCCAGATATTAATTATAAATAATTTAAATTGATGTTACGGCAATTATATAGAATGCCGGACAATCAATAAAACATAAGAAATGCAAACAATATCTATCCCAAAAAAGCCTAAGTATATTCACACAAGTGATAATAGCGGAAAATTCGTTATCGAAGGATGTTATCCTGGATACGGAACGACTCTTGGTAATTCATTGCGAAGAGTGTTACTTTCCTCTTTGGATGGAGCTGCAGCAACATCATTGAAAATAAAAGGTGTTTCTCACGAATTCTCAACTATAGATGGAGTAATGGAGGATGTTGTGCAGATTATTCTTAATTTGAAATTGGTTCGATTTCGAATGTTTTCTGATGAGCCGGTAAAAGTTTCCGTTAAGCATAAGGGAGAAGGAGAAGTTACTGCTAAGATGATAAAATGCTCTTCTAATGTGGAAGTTATTAATGGCGATCAGGTATTGGCAAATCTTACATCGAAAGATGCTGATCTGGATATGGAAATTGAAGTGGGAAGAGGAATTGGATATGTTCCCGTTGAACAAACCGAGAAGGATGAGAAAGAGATTGGAGTGATTACTCTTGATGCGATTTATACTCCAATAAAGAGAGTGAATTATGAGGTTGAAAATATGCGCGTTGGAAAAAGAACTGATTTTGATAAAATTACATTGGAAATTATTACCGATGGAAGTTTGACCCCGGAAGAAGCTTTTCTTAAGGCGAATAAAATTTTAATGGATCAATTTGCTGCGATTTCTGAAATAAGCTCTGGAGATGATGTCGAGAAAGTGGAGAAAATTGTGGAGGCGGAAGTTATTGTCGAAGAGAAGAAAGAGGAGGTAGAAGATCCGAAAAAAATCAAGATTGAAGATTTGAAAAATATATCAACTAGGACTCTTAATGTTTTACAGCAGAATAAAATTTCAAAAGTAAGCGATATTTTGAAATTTACTGAAGAAGATTTCAAGGGGTTAGAAGGAATGGGCGACAAGGGAGTAAAAGAAGTGAAGAAAGTTATTGGAGGTTATGGATTAACATTAAGACATGAAAAATAATTCCGATGCGAATGATGCGAATCGCATACGAATATACAAAAAGAAAGATGGATATTTTTCTAAATTTGAATTAATTCGTATGTCCTAAATGACAATATAATAAAATTAGTATGAAACATAAGAAAACTGGAAGAAAATTTGGTCGGGTCAGAAGTCAAAGACGAGCGTTGCTTCGAACGATTCTTGGAAGTTTGATAATGAACGAAAAAATAACAACCACTGAGGCAAAAGCAAAAGAAATCAAATCTATTATTGATCCGATAATTAACAAAGCTAAGGTTGCGAAAAATGATTCAATTAAAAAAGTTGCAATTTTGCGAGATTTGAGAATTGTAATTCCTGTTATGGCTGTTCGGAAATTAGCGGGAAGTTTTTGCCAGAAATTTGAAGCAAGAAGTTGTGGTTATACGAGAGTTGTTAAATTGCAACCTAGAAAAAGCGATAGCGCCAAGATGGCAGTAATTGAATTTGTGTAATTGAAAAAAATTTATGGAAAGAAAATATCATTTGTTTAATGCTAACGGGAAGGTTTTAGGACGATTAGCTACTGAAATTGCTCTTACATTGAGCGGAAAAAATAAGGTTGATTTTACGCCGAATATTGATGGCGGTGATTTTGTTGTGGTAATAAATTCAGACAAGGTTTTGGTTACTGGAAACAAGGCGGAGGGAAAGGTTTATCATCATTTCAGTGGTTATCCAGGAGGAATTACTTCTATAAGTTTTAAGGATCAATTAAAAAAGGATTCTACTAAATTGATAAATTCTGCTGTTCGAGGGATGCTTTCAAAGAATAAATTGCGCGCCAAAAGATTGAAACGACTTTTTGTGTATAAAGATGAGCAACATGAGCATAAGATTGAGGTTGAGCATAAGTAATATAAAATATTAGACTTAAGATATAAAATATGGCTATCAAGGATCAGAAGCAAGAAGAAAAGGCAACTGAAAAAGTTGTAAAAGAGAAAAAAGTTGATGCGAAAGCAGACAAGTATTTTTATGCTGTTGGAAGAAGAAAAGCGGCTGTTGCTCAGGTGAGAATATATATGAAAGACAAGGCGGGCGATAGCGATTTGATAGTAAATGAAAAGAAGATGAGGGATTATTTTACTCTTGCTTCCTTGCAAAATATTTTCCTTGCCCCATTAAAATCTTCCGGTTTTCAAAATAAGGTGAAGATTTCTGTTTTGGTGAGAGGCGGAGGTAATAACAGCCAAGCAGAAGCCACTCGATTGGGAATTGCTAGAGCTTTGGTTGTTTTTGATGAAGATTTGAAGAAAACTCTCAAAGCTGAAGGATTTTTGACTCGCGATTCAAGAAAGGTGGAAAGAAAAAAACCAGGACTCAAAAAAGCCAGACGTTCTCCACAGTGGGCGAAGCGTTAGAAATTACAAAAACATACTTGAAATATTTTCAAAATTCCCTGATGCAAATTGGGGAATTTTTATTTTTATAATAAAAGCTGTGGATAAGTTTGTTTGGCGGAAAGGAAAATAAATGATATGATATCATTACGTTTGAGATGAGTCGTTGCTCTTGCAATTTAAAAGAAAAATAAAAAAATAGAAGAGCCTTCTCAACAAAAATAAAATAATGTGATAATATAGTTTTATATGGGAAGACATAAAAAAAACTTGGAGAACGAGCCAAAAATAGAAAGCGAAAATGAAAAGATGCATTTCAATATTCATTCTGATGCCAAACGAAGTGTGGCAGCGATTTTTTTGTTTTCCTTGGCGATTCTTTTTATATTTGGATTTTTTGATGGTGCCGGAGTTTTGGGAGAGTATCTAAATAAAATCGGCGGTTCAATTTTCGGTTGGGGGAAATGGCTTTTTCCTTTTGTATTGGCGGTTGCCGGAGTAGTTTTGCTTTTGCGAAAAAAAACCAGTTATTATGTTACTAAGCTTGTCGGGTTGGCGTTGGCTTTTTTGAGCGTGTTGGGATTTTTTCACATTTTTTTTGATGCAGAAAAATTTTCCAAAATTGCCAAGGCCGGAGAAGGCGGAGGATATATCGGAATGGCAGTGGCATATATTCTGATTAAATTTACTGGAGAAGCGGCTGGAATAGTAATTCTGTCGGCAATTTTTTTGATGGGGATGATTGTTGCATTTAATTTTTCTTTAGTAGAATTGTGGCAAAAGATTTTTTCTTCTTCAAAGAGCGAGAAAAAAATAGAAGATGACTCAATGGAAAATATTAATAAAGATGAAGGAAGTGATAATGTGAAACTCGAAGAAAAGAAAGAACAAAAAGAAGATAATAGTTCGAGTGTCAATGAAATTATTGCGAAAGAACAGAAGGAAGATATTGGGAATAATATTAAAAAAATTGAATTTGTGGAAAATTCCGAAGAAGATGCGAGAGGTGATATTGAAGATGGACGGGGGGCGAGGGAAAAGAAATTGCTTGGTACGGGAGCTACTCATTTGAGAACTGGAAAAAGCGGAGCAAAAAAAGGATTCTCTTCGCACGCCATTGGGAATAATTGGCAACTTCCTCCACTTGGAATTTTGGAAGTTTCTACTGGAAAAGCACAGGGAGGGGATATTGAAAAGAAAGCTGAAATAATAAAAAGAACTTTCAGTTATTTTGGAATTGAAGTGGAAGAGGGAGATATTCTTGTTGGTCCAACCGTGACACAATATAGTTTCCGACCGGCAGTTGGAGTGAAGTTGAGTCGGATAACTTCCTTGGGAGCTGATTTATCCTTGGCTTTGGCGGCGCATCCTATTCGAATCGAAGCTCCTATTCCGGGAAAATCTTTAATCGGAATTGAAGTGCCAAATAAGACAGTGGCATCAGTGCGTATGCGCGACGCATTGGAGGATATTTTATTCAGGGATTCAAATTCAACTATGAATCTTATTTTAGGAAAAAATGTGGGCGGAAAATTTGTATTTAAAGATTTGAGAAAAATGCCTCATTTGCTTGTTGCCGGAGCTACTGGACGGGAAAAAGCGTTTGTATAAATTCAATTTTGATGTCGTTGCTTTATCAGAATACGCCGGATGATTTGAGATTAGTTTTGGTTGATCCAAAGCGTGTGGAACTTTCTTTGTATAATGGAATTCCTCATTTGCTTTCCGATGTTATTGTGGAAAATAGCAAGGTTATCAATGTGTTGAAATGGGCGTTGGGAGAAATGGAACAGCGATATCGTCTTTTGCAGGATACTGGATCAAGAGATTTGGATTCGTATCACTTGAAACTTGCTGGAGGAAAAAAGAGGAAATTTATTGATCCAGATACGGGCAATGAAGTGGAGGAGGATTTGAAGAAGCTTCCATATATCGTTATTATTATTGATGAGTTGGCTGACTTGATGGCGGTTCATGGCAAGGAGGTAGAAGGGGCGATTATTCGTTTGGCGCAAATGGCGCGAGCAATCGGTATTCATTTGATTGTTTCAACACAAAGACCGAGTGTGGAGGTTTTGACGGGATTAATAAAGGCAAATATTACTACACGTATTGCTTTGCAAGTGGCAACGCAAATTGATTCTCGAACAATTTTGGATATGGCCGGAGCGGAAAAATTATTAGGAAGAGGCGATATGTTATTTTTGTCTTCTGATTCAGCAAAGCCAGTAAGAGTGCAAGGAGTTTTAATTGAGGAGGAGGAAGTTCGAAAGGTGGTTAAATTTTGGAAGAGGCAAAAAGATAATTTTATCGGAGAAGATGATGACGTGGAATCAGATTTGAATTTGGAAAATTCTGGTTCGGAAAATGGAGGATTTTCAAGTAATGGAATGTCTTCGCATCAAGAAATTGATTTTAGTGCTTCGCCGACAGGTTCATCTGATCAGAGTGATGACTTGTATGATGAGGCAAAAAGAATCGTGGTTGAGTCGAAGCGCGCATCTTCATCTTTACTGCAAAGAAGATTGAGAGTGGGTTATACTAGAGCGGCTCGATTGGTGGATATGTTGGAAGAAAATGGAGTGGTTGGGCCAGCTAATGGTTCAAAGCCACGAGATATTTTGATTGCAAGCAGTTCAATTTCTTCTGGTGAGACAGTGTCTTTGGAGTCGAATGAAAATAGTGATAATGATGGTAATAATAATGAAGAAAGTGATGAAAAATGGCAGACATAGCGGAAGGTTAATTTTAAATTAATTCGCGATATTATAAAAAAGGCTGACTATGAATGGTTTTACGAGAAAAAAAGTAATGTCTCTTACTCTTGGGGAAAGACTTGGGCAGATTAGGGCGGAAAGGAGGATGAGTTTGCATGAAGTTTCACGAGGTACACGTATTCAGATTAAATATCTTCAATATCTGGAGAATGGAGAATATGATAAACTGCCAGCTCGGGTGTATGTGAAGGGATTTTTACGGAGCTATGCAAACTTTATGGGTATAAGTGAAAATCCGCTTATTAGATCTTATGAAAGAGAAAGAGGTATTCAAAATAATATTAAGAGAGAAAGAGAATCTGGTGGAATTGAAAAAGATAGAAAACCTTTTTCGATTTCTACTTTTGCCATTACACCTAAAATAATCACTCTCGTGGCAGTAATTGTTTTGATAGCAGGAGCCTTTTTTTATCTGTATAAAGAATTGGATAATTTTATTTCCACTCCCAGATTAGTTGTCAGCAGTCCTCTTGAGAATGAAACAATTGAAGGAGGTCAAATATATATTGTTGGAAAAAGTGAAAAAGACGGAAGGGTTTTTATCAATGAACAGCCAATAGTAGTAAATGATGAAGGAGAATTCAGGGAGAGTATTAGTTTGCAGAATGGGTTGAATATTGTGACGATTCGGGCAGTTAACCGATTTAATAAGGAAACGATAAAAACTTTATCAATTTATTCAAATTATGAGAATGCGGATCTTTTTAGTCAGGATGAGAGCAATGGAAATTTTGGTCAGTCAATGGAAGAGGGAGTGAAAGTTCCTGAGAAAATTGATTTGGAAGTTGGGTCAAAAGACGAGTCGGTTTGGGTTTCGATAGAGGCTGATGGAAAACTTGTTTTTAGTGGAGTTCTCCAGCCGGGAGCATGGCACAAGATTACAGCAAATACTGAAGCTATCGTTAGTTCTGGAAAAGGAAATGAAACTTTAATAAGAATAAATGGTCAGGATAATGGCACTCTTAGTCAAGAGGCTAGTCCGATAAAAGATGTGGTTTTCAATCTGGATTCAATTATTAATAATAATCAGGAAAAAGAATTAAATTTAGAACAATAAAAAATAGTAATACAAAACAGGAGGTAGGTGGTTTAATAATAAATTAATGAATAAATTTATGAAAAAAGAAGGAAAGCCAAAGAATGAAGCAGGGCAATTGAAAAGGAATATTGAAGAAGTCGTAGATGAAATAAAGGATAAATTTGGAGAAGGAATGCTGATGAAGTTAGGAGAAATTAAAAAAGTTGATGTAAGGGCTATTTCCACAGGATCTGTTTCTTTGGATATTGCACTGGGAATCGGAGGTGTTCCGCGAGGACGGGTAATTGAAATTTATGGACCGGAGTCATCAGGAAAAACAACTTTGGCGCTTAATATTGTGGCTAATGCGCAAAAAGATGGCGGAGTGGCGGCTTTTATTGATGCGGAACATGCAATGGATCCGGAATATGCAAAAAAAATTGGAGTAAATATTAATGATTTGCTTATTTCGCAACCAGACGCAGGAGAACAGGCGCTGGACATCGTTGAAACCTTAGTGCGCAGTAACGCTATTGATGTGATTATTGTGGACTCAGTGGCGGCCCTGGTTCCTCGTGCTGAAATTGAGGGTGAGATGGGAGATCATCATGTTGGACGTCAAGCCCGCTTGATGTCACAGGCATTGCGGAAGCTTACTCCGATTGTTGCCAAATCTAATACAATCGTAATTTTCATTAATCAGATAAGGATGAAAATTGGGGTGATGTTTGGTAATCCTGAAACGACAACCGGAGGGCAGGCTTTGAAGTTTTATGCTTCTGTGCGTATTGAAGTGCGAAGAAGTGCTCAAATAAAAAGAGGAGAAGATGTTGTTGGAAATAGGGTAAAAGCGAAAGTAGTAAAGAATAAGGTAGCACCTCCTTTTAAGACTACTGAATTTGATATTATGTATAATGAGGGAATTTCAAAATCCGGAGATCTGCTTGATACTGCGTCAAAATTCGAAGTGATTAAAAAATCCGGAAATTCATATTCATTTGGAGGAGAAAAATTGGGATTAGGAAGAGAAAAAGCAAAGCAATATTTAAATGAGAATCCAAAAATTTCCAAAGAAATATCTCTTGAATTGTATAAGGCAATAAAAAAGATAGAAATTTAAATTCGTGAAATCTGAAAGTTCCTGATTTTTTGTTTGAGGTTTAAAATATATAAGTAATATGATCGATATATTTCAATCTATTTTTTTGGGAATAATTCAAGGCGCCAGTGAATTTCTTCCAATTTCTTCTTCGGGGCATTTGATTATTATTCCTGAGATTTTCGGCTGGCGGGAGGCGGGGCTTTATTTTGATGTGTCATTGCATTTCGGGACGCTCCTGGCGGTAGTGGCTTATTTCTGGCGTGATTGGATGGAGATTATCTCGTTGGCTTTTGGCGGAAAAAAAAATGAATCAAAGAAGATTGGTTATACTAACTCAACTCTTTGGATATTAGCAATCGCCACTATCCCTGGGGTTTTGGCGGGTTTTTTCTTAGAAAGCTTTGTGGAAACAATTTTTCGCAATCAGTTATTGGTAGCTTTTAATTTATTTTTTTGGGGAGGAGTTCTTTTTTATGCGGATAAGAAATTTTCCAAAAAAAGAGAATTTAGCAGTATTGGATTTGTTGATGGTATTTTAATTGGTCTTTCTCAAATGTTAGCAGTAATTCCCGGGACTTCTCGTAGTGGAATTACGATAACTGCCGGATTGATGAGAGGACTGGGAAGAGTTGGAGCGGCAAGATTTTCTTTTTTGATGATGGCTCCAATTGTTTTTGGGGCCAGTTTTTTGAAATTTGGAGATTTTATTTCAAATTTTAACGTTCCGATGTTATTAGGCGTTATTTTCTCGGCTATAAGCGGTATAGTGGCAATAAATCTATTGCTTAAGTTTGTGGAAAGAATTAGTTATCAGGTTTTCTTTTGGTATCGTGCAATTTTGGCTTTTGTGATTGTGTTTTTTTATTTTTTCTAACAATTATGGTATAATACATCCGATGTTGCTCTGATTTTTAAGTATCAGTGTAGGACTTGTTTTGCACGAAGAAAATAAAAATGAAAGATCCTATAATAAAAACAAAAGATT
>JALNYX010000033.1 GCA_023229615.1 Candidatus Moraniibacteriota bacterium | reverse complement strand
TCTTCGTGGGACTCTCCCGCGTCGATTTGGTCGATCCAATCGGAGGCGAGGTATTCGTCGTCATCGTCGCCGAAAGTTTTGTTTTCGGAAATCCAGTATTGGAGTTCGATGTCATAGGCATCATCGTCTCCGGTGTTTTCGAGAACCGAATGAATGTGGTATTTTTGGCTTGGTTCCTTGATGAGACTATGGGAAATCATCTCATCGTCATCGTCAGAGATTTTAATTTCTCTAACTTTAACGGAGGAGTTTTTTGTGGGGATTCCTGAGTCTTCGGTGTCGATTGGATTGGTTTCAAAACTAGGAACAACAGATATGGGTTCGATGGCGCTACTGCCATTTTCCGTATCAGTCGTCGCTTCGATTCCCGCACGAGCTTTTTGATTACTTTCGGAGCATAAATAGCTTGTAGTTTTATTTTCCCAGCAAACATCAACGCTTCCATTCGAAGTAGCTTGAAATTGAACATAAGAATCACTCTCTAGAACATAATATTCACTTTGAGAAATCCAATAACTCGATTCCGATAGAAATTCGAATGTTCTACCAAAAATCAGCATCCAGTTTGTATCGACTGTGATTTGAATATTTGGCTGAATAGTAACTCTGTCAGGAATGTTCTCTTGAAAAATGAAGTGAACCCAATAATATGTATCCGGCTCTATTTCCTCTGCATTCCGAACAAAAACAGCATTGTTTTCCGTACCCGATCCCCAGTTGGTAAGAAAATCAATAAAGTTTGTATCCTTTCTCGCATTCGCCGAACTGGGAAATGTTGTTATTATTTCATCAAGATGAAGACGCGGACTTGAATATCCATCATCGTCATACTTTTCCACCAATTCTATATCTAAGCCAAATACTCCATCTCCGTAAGTGCGAAGAATATATGTCGATGCGGAATCAAATTTAATCCTATAGGAAATAGTATTTCCTGCCGAGACTACTTTTCCTTCTACCGGAGCCCATTCCCTTACACCATTTCCATATAACGGCAATATGTATGGGGCTAAACATCCAACATCATCCACGAGACACAAAGCAAATACATTTTTCGATAAACACGCTAAAACCATCATACTTAAAATAAAAATCTTCGTTTTCACAATAACTACCCCCTTTTTTTTATTATTTGGTTGTCAAATAACTACCCTATTAACGCTATTTAAAATCATTTCTTTCAATTGAATCGAGAAAATCAAGGATCCACTTTATATATTCTTCTCTTTCTCGTTCATTGCCATTCTCCTTAACAAATCTCCTACATTTATATACCTCCTCTTTTACGTTATCAACTGATAATTTCAATTCTTCCATACTTTCAAGTACATATTTCTTAGCATCCGCTTCTTCATCATTACTTCTTGCTATAAAAGACTTAAGAGGAATTCTTCCACAGCCGGAAAGATTATCTATATATGCTTTTCTTTTACTTGAATTCTCAACACGATCTCTTGCTATCTGAGATAGAATAACCAGAGACAATAGAAACAAAACCACGAATGAAATTAAAATTATATTTTTCTTTTTCATAAGATTAGTTTAATAGCAAAAAAATATTGGCATTTTTATTGCTTTTTGAAAGTTTTTTGATCTTATTTCCCTTTTCCAGTAATTTCTTCAGCGACGTTTTTTGGGACTTCGGCGTAATGGTTGAATTCCATTGCGTAGCTGGCGCGTCCTTGAGTCATGCTGCGAAGTTGAGTTGCGTAGCCGAACATATTCGCGAGAGGAACTTCAGCTTCGATTTCTTTCACTACTGCATTTCCTTCTCCGCGATCATTGATTTCTTTGATAATTCCTCGGCGGGAATTGATATCTCCCACAACATCTCCCATAAAACCTTCCGGCGTTGTTGCAACAACCTTCATTACCGGCTCCAGCAGAATAGGATTAGCTCTCTTGGCTGCCGCTTGAAATGCCATTGAACCGGCAATCTTGAAAGCTGCTTCCGATGAATCCACCTCATGATACGACCCGTCATACAAAGTCGCCTTAATATCCACCATCGGATATCCGGCGATAACTCCATTTAGCATCGCCTCCTTGATTCCTTTTCCAATCGGCGCGATATATTCTTGAGGAATAACTCCTCCCTTGATTTCATCGACAAATTCAAAATCTTTTCCAGGCTCTTGCGGTTCAAGTCGAATCCAACAATGTCCATATTGTCCACGTCCTCCAGATTGTTTGATATATTTTCCTTCCGCTTCCGCTGATATCTTGATAGTTTCTCGATAGGCAACTTGCGGTTGTCCGATATTCGCTTCCACTTTGAATTCTCTTTTCATTCGGTCAACCAACACATCCAAGTGAAGTTCTCCCATCCCGGAAATGATTGTTTGTCCGGTTTCTTCATCGCTTCGTACACGGAAAGTCGGATCTTCTTCGGACAATTTTTTAAGTGCCATTCCCATTTTTTCTTGATCAGCTTTTGTCTTTGGCTCAACTGCGATATCAATAACCGGTTCGGGAAAAATAATTTTTTCAAGCACTACCGGATTTCCGATTTCCGTCAAAGTATCTCCGGTGGTTGTATTTTTCATTCCTACCAATGCTCCAATTTCTCCGGTTCCCAATTCTTCCACTTCCTCACGATGATTGGAATGCATTCGCAAAATTCTTCCAATTCTTTCCTTCTCTTCTTTGATAGAATTATAGACATATGAACCGGCTTTTACCTTTCCTGAATAAATTCGGAAAAAGGTAAGCTGTCCGACAAAAGGATCCGTAGCCACCTTAAACGCCAAAGCTACAAATTTTTCATCTCTCGGACTGATTGTGATATCTTCTTCAGTTTTAGTATTAATTCCTCTGACTGGAGGCAAGTCAATCGGTGCCGGAAGATAATTAACTACCGCGTCCAATACCAGTTGCACTCCTTTGTTTCGAAGAGCTGTTCCCAAAAGAACTGGAATCAATCTCACATCAATAACGGCTTTTCGCAAAGATTTCATCAATTCATCAACGGAAATTTCCTCCCCATTAAGAAATTTTTCCGTAAGCGCATCATCAGTTTCTGCAATTTTTTCCACCATATTGTCACGTGCTTGTTTGGCTTTTTCAGCAAGCTCCTCCGGTATTTCACTCTCAACAACTTCTTCTCCCATCTGTCCGGCAAAAGTATAGGCTTTCATTTTTACCAAATCAACGATTCCGGAAAAATCTCCACGCTCTCCAATTGGCAGTTGAATCGCCACAGCATTAGGAGTGAGTCTATTCCAAATTGATTTCATTGCTTGATCAAAATCTGCTCCCTCTTTGTCAATCTTGTTTACAAAACAAATTCTTGGCACATTATATTTATCAGCTTGACGCCAAACAGTTTCGGATTGCGGTTCAACGCCTTCTTTTCCATCAAAAACAACCACTGCTCCATCCAAAACACGCAGTGATCTTTCTACTTCAACGGTGAAATCCACATGTCCCGGAGTATCAATAATATTAATCTGATGTTCCTTCCAAAAACAAGTAGTGGCGGCGCTGGTAATGGTAATTCCTCGCTCCCTCTCCTGTTCCATCCAGTCCATTACCGCTTCTCCCTCATGAACCTCTCCGATTTTATGAGTGATTCCGGTATAAAACAAAATACGCTCAGTAGTAGTTGTTTTTCCTCCATCAATATGAGCGATGATTCCAATATTTCTCAGTTTTTCGATAGGAACAATTTTATTTTCCATAGATATTTTTAAAAACAAGTTTACGTTTTGTAAATTTATACCCGCCAAGTGGCGGAAGTTTGCATATTATATTTAGTTTCCAAAATGAGCAAAAGCCTTGTTCGCCTCAGCCATTCGATGAGTGTCTTCTCTTTTTTTCATTGCTGCTCCAGTTTTCTGAGCCGCTTCAATAAGTTCGTCGGCAAGTTTTTGTGCCATACCTTTTCCTTTGCGTGCTCGGCAAGCATCTTTTATCCAACGCATTGCCAATGTCTGACGGCGTTCTCCTGAAACCTGAACAGGAACCTGATAATTCGCGCCTCCGATTCGGCGGGATTTGATTGCGAGGAGCGGAGAAACATTTTTGATGGCTTGCTCAAAAACATTCAATCCTCCTTTTCCGGTTTTTTCATGAATAACTTCAAAGGAATCATAGACGACTTTTTCCGCTACGCTTCTTTTTCCGTCTCTTAAGATATTTCCAACAAAACGACCGACTAAAATATTTCCATATTTAGGATCCGGTTTCCAAGTTTCTGCAAATGTTCTTTTTCTTCTTGCCATATTTACCTCAATTTCTACCTTCTATTTTCTAATTTCTAATTAATTTTCGATTTATATAAAGTTATAAATTGAAAATTGTTTGAAAATTGAAAATTGAAAATTGAAAATTCTTATAATATTTTAATTGCTTATACAAAAATGCTCTTCGTATTTTACTCTTTATCTTTTGGTCGCTTCGCTCCATATTTGGATCGCCCTCTTTTTCTTCCATCCACTCCCGCTGTGTCCATAACTCCCCGCACAACATGGTAACGAACTCCGGGAAGATCTTTTACTCTTCCTCCACGAATCACAACGATTGAGTGTTCTTGAAGGTTATGTCCGACTCCAGGGATATAGGCAGTTACTTCTGAACCATTAGTAAGACGTACTCTGGCAATTTTTCGAAGGGCTGAGTTTGGTTTTTTCGGTGTAGTGGTTGAAACCTTGAGACAAACTCCGCGCTTAAAAGGAGCCTGCGAGTCTACTGGGCAATTTTTAATCGTGTTAAAAACAAAGGTCATTGCTGGAGACTTCGTCTTTTTCTTGATTGATTTTCGTGGCTTTCTTTTGAGCTGGTTGATTGTTGGCATATTTAGGTAATAATCAAAATTATTTAAAAATTCAAAACTAAAAATCGCTAGTTCCCTAGCAAAGTATATAGTATAAAACATTTGGAAACTTGTCAAATGCTAAAGCGCTATTTCAACCAAAATTCTTCATCTCCTTGATTATTTTTTTGTAATCAGGGGCTATCTGAGATACTAGATTCCAAAACTTTTTGGAATGATTCATTTCCTTCAAATGACAAAGTTCGTGCGCCACCACATAATCAATATACCGCTCAGGCATATCCGCCAGTTTATAATGGAAGTTTAAATTTCCCCGACTTGAACAGCTTCCCCATCTTGATTTCTGATTGCGAATGGCAATTTTTTTGTATGCAAAACCAAATCTCTGACAGAAAAAATCCGCCTTTTCTGAAATAATTTTTCTCGCTTCGGACTTTTTTTGCAGATATTCTTCCTGACTGGAAACAAATTTAGCATTTTTTCTTCTGCTACGAAAAAATTCCAATTTATCCAAAATCCAATCTCCCTTTTGACAAATGAATTTTTCCAATTGATTGAGCGTTATCCCGCAAGGAACAGTAATTGTAAGTTTTCCCTGGTCGCAAATAGTAAGACGCAAATGACAAGCTCGCGAACTTTTGCGGATATTATAATCAACTTTTTTATTATTTATTTCTATTTGCCTTTTTCTATTCATCTTATTTTTTAGGAAATCCAAACTGAAAGTTTCAACAAATCTGCAGAAAACCTCATTTATTGTTTATTTCATAATATAGTACAAATCAATCCGGCACAATAACTGTTATTTTTTTCCTTTCTTGTTTTTTTTCACCTTGTCTTTTTCTATTTCCTGTTTTTTCGGTTCTCCAAAAACCAGTTTTTTGGGCAAGTCTTTTTTGTCATACTCGGCAAATTTTTCATTGGAAAATCTACCTAAAAATTTCACCATAAAACTACGCCAAATCGGAGCGGCGACATAACTTCCATCAGCTCCGTACGCCATCGATGAATTGTCGTTATTCCCAATCCAGACCCCTGCCGCCAAATCTGGCGTATATCCGATTGTCCATCCATCGCGATAATCTTGATTTGTTCCGGTCTTGGCGGCAACATTAGCTCCGTCAATATGCAATGCATTATTGGGACCGAAAATCGGAGTGCGCGCCTGATTATCAGAAAGAATAGAGTTTATTTTTCTGGCAATTTGCGAATCGATAACCTTTTTCCCATTAGAAGAAAATTCGTATCCGGTCTTTCCGGAAGCGTTGCTTATTTTTATTACCGAAACCGGATCATTGCGAATTCCATCATTGGCAAAAACCGAAAAAGCTGAAGTTCCTTCGAGAAGATTTATTGCTCCGCCTCCCAAAGCCAAAGAAAGCCCGTAATTTTTTCGATCGATTAATGTTGTGATTCCCATTCTGCGCGCCAATTCCAATACATCGTCAATTCCCGCATAACGCAAAGTCTTTACTGCTGGAATATTAAGTGACATCGCCAATGCCTGACGGACAGAAACTGCGCCGTGAAATTTCCCGTCATAATTTTGAGGGATATAACTTCTTCCTGAACCATCCGGACCGAAATTAGTTTGTTCGTCATACAGCATAGTTTCCGGCTGATAACCTTCTTCCATCGCCCTGGCATAAACAATCGGCTTGAACGCACTGCCGGGCTGGCGAAGTTGAAGTGCAACATTAACTTGTCCGTCAATCACACCGTCAAAATAATTCCGACTTCCAACCATCGCCAAAATTTCTCCGGTTTTCGGATCAATCGCCACCAAAGAACCATTAGTTGCCCGGTATTTTTTTTCATCCATAGCCACGCCATCTCTCACAATTTTTTCCGCCTCTGTTTGCATTTCCCAATCCAAACTTGTCAGAATCTTCCATCCGCTTTTTTCCAAAAAATCCCGGCTATAATTTTTTTTCAGCTTATCCAAAACATAAAAAACAAAATGCGGAGCGTTGATTTTTCTTTTCAACGGAATTATTTTTCCAAGAGTATTCTGTGCCAGAGCCTTCTGAATTTCTTCATTTTTCATCAATTTCAATTCTCCGATCCTTCTGATTATTTTTTTCCGGCGGATTTCCAATTCTTTTCTGTTTTCTCCATAAGGAGAGAGATGCGTTGTTGCTTTGGGAAGTGCCGCCAGAAGAGCCGCTTCATCCAGCGACAATTCGCTTGCCGATTTGCCAAAAAATGTTTGCGCCGCCGTGGAAATTCCATAAGCATTGGATCCATAAGGAACCTCGTTCAGATACATATCCAGAATTTCATCTTTGGAATATTTCTTTTCAATTTCAACCGCCAAAATCGCTTCTTTTATTTTTCTTTCCAATGTTTTTTTGTCGCTGAGAAAAATGCTTCGCGCCAATTGCTGGGTGATGGTTGATGCGCCTTGTTCAATTGAATCACTTTCGACATTGACTTTCGCCGCTCGCAAGATTGATTTGAAATCGACTCCAATGTGCGAATAAAATGCATCGTCCTCGGCGGCGATGGTCGCAATTCTCACGATGTCGGGAATTTCATTATGACTCAAAATTTCCCGATTTTCTTCTCCGAAAAGTTCATACAAAATATGCTCGCCGGTTCGGTCATAAATTACTGAAGTCTGCGCGATTTCCCGCTTTGACAAATCTCCAACTTTGGGAGTATCCAAATAGAAAAACACCGCCACAACAACAAGCACTCCCGCCAAAATCATCCCGGCATCAAAAACTCCCAAAACTGTTTGCTTGAAGTAATAGAAAATATTTCTCCTGTTACTCTTTTTTCTTTTCTTGTCCCCCATATTATTTTATTCCGTATTACAAATTTGCATTTTTCCAAGAAAAAACGCATCCCAATCAAAGATGCGCTTCAATCTTCCTTCCGACCATTGAATTGTCGTTTTCGAGTTAGCATATTCATATCATTAATTTGCTTTCATTTTTATCTTATACTATATTTTATTTTTTTCAAAATTTAACACCTTGAAAATCCACTTTTTGATTATAAAAAAAGAGGCTACCAAGACAACTGTCTTGGTAGCCTCGGACTCAATTGCGAGTCAGTGATATTACCTTCTGGAACTTGACGACAGGTTCAGATTTGCCCAGGTATTGGAAACGACAGTTCCAGTGGCGCCCTGAGTCGCTAAAACTCCGGCGTATGCACCAGTTACGACTGCCGTTCTCGTCACTGCGAACATATTTCCGGCTTGCGTGTTGACAACGCCGGTTGCATGTCTGGGGTAGTCGACTTCGGCGCTCTGGGATATGAATTCGCCAACATCAAAGGTCGCCCCGGGGAGCTGACCATAAGTTTGAACGTTGGTATATCTCGAAACATTACCGGGGCCGGAAATTTCGAGGCGACTGTCCGTTCCTCCACTCACGACGGTGGGCTGATCCCCACAAGCGACGGCCATACCGGAAGACAGCAACAAACAGGATAAAATTGCAACTGCTGAAAAAACTTTTTTCATTTCAATCTCCTCGGGAGCATTTGCTCCCTTTTTTCATTTTTAGTCCAGAGAAAACCCCCGGACCATAATTCATTTTAACATTTCACAACAAACAATAAACGTTATTTATTACAGAGAATAGAAAATTGCATTGACACGGATTTTTTTGGGCACCTTCAATGATGCCGAAGTTGCCGAGTGCCCGTAGGCACCAGAAACGCCCGCAAGTTGATTTAGCCCCAACAAAACCGATAACCCAGCGCCGGAATTATCCGATTTAGCAGTAGAGGCAACTTCTTCAACATCCTCTTCCAGCCAAATCCTTACCACGTCAGCACCAACCTTCCTGGCCTTTGCCTTTAAAATCTCTTCGCCGGCAGTGGACACTTGTCCACTTTTCAACACGATGTACTTAGTTCCCATAGATGTCATGGGAACTTCTTTTCCATCTCTTAAAACTACCTCGTCTTTTTTCAAGACAAGAACACTTCGGGTTGGATCTTTTTTGAAACGAAAGTACTCGTCGCCTGGCGACTCATACTCAATTTTTTGCATATCCCCTTCCACCTCCTCCCATGTCCCACTTTCAATGGGAAACCACCCCGGAGGAAGGTTTTTGTCGAGGGCAGAACCAAAATAGCCCATCGGCTGGACTGTTCCTGGCAATGGAGCTCCGAGAAGTTGCCGCTGCGGGTCCTCCTCTATCTTCAGGCTACTGTTGTCCTGCGGAGCATATGTTAGCCCCGCTGTCGCCAAAATCGCAGTCGCAGAATCGTCAATCATCACAGCAGAAGCTCCTGATGTCGAACTCGCTGCAGACACAGCGTCGTGTCCACCACCCCCATTCTGCTGGGCAAAAACAGATACCGGAAACAACAGACCAACTGCCAGCATGGATACTAAAATAACTTTTTTCATTTACTCTACTCCTTTCTTTTCTTTTTTTCATTTACTACCTTGACCCGAAACAAAATCGGGCCACCTTTTTTCATTTACTACTACTACCTTGCTTCAATTGTCAAAGAAAATTTACTTCCTCTTTTTATAACCACGATTTTCCTTTGTATCAAAAAACTCAAGCATTGTCAAGGGTGCAACCATCAAAGTTATCCACAGTTGCTAAAATTTCAAGTTCCATTTCACATCTTTACTGACTAATTTCAAAGCTCCAGATTTCCCTTTTCAACACAAAAAAAGCGAGGGGGAAATCCTCGCTCTTAATGCGCTTGAACACCTGCCACTCAAACAGAAACAATTACTGCGCTGAATCATAAATTAGATCAATTTATTCTATCTCTCTTGAAATCCAATTGGGTTTGGGGAATCCGATTCTTCCAATTTTCCGAATTGGCTTTCGTATTTTTTCAAATTCTCCTGCATCGCCCGCACCATTCTTTTAAAGTGTCCCGGGGAAACAATAATTCGAGAATTGAGCGTTCCGGTTGGAGGAAAAACATTGAGAAAATCCAACACAAATTCCTCCTTCGTATGCAAAATCTGCATCATATTCGAATATTCCCCCTTTAATTTATCATCCGTCGCCTTAATCTGCACCTGCTTTTTTTGATCATTATTTTGTTCAAGAT
>JALNYX010000032.1 GCA_023229615.1 Candidatus Moraniibacteriota bacterium | reverse complement strand
GTGGGAGAATATTTTTCCGCTAAGAACAGTGACTTGTTTGATTCTGAAGAACTTCGCACTAATCCTTCGGCACTAATCATTTCGCTCCAAGTGATGTCAGCACCGTTTTCAGCGCAAATTTGACGCATTGCCTTGTCGGTAAATCCGGCCATTGGAGCCAGTGATAGTTTAATTTTATCCAAACGTACATTTTCATTTTTAAATTTAGACATAGTGTATATTTGTAATGTAGTGGCAAATTTCTAATTTCTAATTTCTAATTTTTAAACAATTTTCTAATTTCTAATTTCTGAATAACAAGATTGTAAATTAAATTTTTTTGAGATATACTTAGGCTATATCATTGTTTACTAGTCTATAATAAAAATGAAACAAAAACAAAAAACAATCAAGGTTGGAATCAATGCTTCTTTTTTGCGCAAGCCTAATAACGGCACTGGACAAGTGACAAGTAATTTTCTCGGAAAATTGATTGAAAAAAACTGGAAGAGTCTGGAGCGAAATATTCAATATGTTTTGTATTTGGAAGAAGACATTGATTGGAAATTGCCGGGAAATTTCCAGAAACGTGTTTTTTTACCGTTTTGGAAAAGGGATGATTTGATTCGCAAAATTTGGTGGGAAAAATATTTACTTCCAAATCAAGTGAAAAAAGACGAGTGTAATATTCTTTTGAGTTTGTATCAATGTCCGACAATATTGCGCAGTTATGGAAAAATTCGTCACCTGATGTTTGTGCATGATATTATTCCAAAACTTTTTCCCGAGTATTTGAATGATTGGCGAAAAAAGATTTATTGGAATTTGACGGAAAAAGCAATTGGCAAGGCTGACAAGATTATTGTTAATTCAGTGCATTCGGAAAAAGATTTGATTCGCCACTTAAGATTGAGCGCTTCTGATATTTCTGTTAATCATATTGATGTGGATGAGATATATAAAAAAGAAGTGTCTGAAGAAAAGAAGGAGAGAATTATGGCAAAGTATGACATTAAGCGCGGATATATTTATGCTGGTGGGGGAATGGAAGTACGCAAAAATATTGAAGGCGTAATCCGGGCTTATGGCGCGCTTTTGGAGAAAAACAAAAAAGAACATTTTTTGAGCTATTTTCCGAATTTGGTTGTCAGTGGAAAATTGCTCCCGCAGTTGGCACCCTTGATAACTGATGCGGAAAAATTGGTGCGGGAATTGAATTTGACAGCTCACGTAAGACTGTTGGATTTTGTTCCACAGGAAGATTTGCCAGCTTTGTATTCTTGCGCCAGTGTTTTTGTGTACCCGTCTTTTTATGAAGGATTCGGATTGCCAATACTGGAAGCAATGAATCAAAATACGCCGGTTGTTACCGCGCGCAATTCTTCCTTGGAAGAAGTTGGAGGTGATGCAGTGCAATATTGCCATCCGGATATTCTCGAAGATGTTGCTAACGCAGTAAGAAATGTTTTGCTGAATAAGAGTCATCGCCATGAATTGGTGCGTCGCGCCAAAGATCGCGCATCCCGTTTTTCCTGGGACGAATTTACCGACAAGATGTTGGAATATTTTACCAATAGCTAATAATTGAAATAAAAAAAACGGCAGACGCAATGTTATCATATTTTAAACAATTTGTCAATGAGTCCTCGCTTTTCCGTCAAATGGCGGACTCTCTCAAGGGGAGAGGGGGATTAAGGATATGGCTAATTTGGGCCAATGTTTTTTTGGTTTTCTTTTTGATTTTGTTTTCCAATATTGGGGTTTTGCCGGTGAAAAATGTTGGAGATTTTGTTTTCTTTGCGGTAATTATTCTGTTATTTTCTCTGTACCGACCAGGGTGGGCGTTTTTGTTTTTTGTGGGAACAATTGCTTTGGAAAATGTGAATTTGGTGCCAAAAGAATTGGGATTGGCAGTACGACCGTATCAGCTTTTGGGTGCCGCTTCTTTGGTTGCTGTTGTGATCCGATATTTTACCAAGCGTCTTTCATTTGCATTGCCAAAATGGAATTGGATTGACACGTTGATTTTGGTTTTTGCATCAAGTGGCTTTGTCAGTGCGCTGGCGAGTTCAATTTCCAAAGGAGTTGCAATCAAACAGTCAGTGGTCGTCTTTTCATTTGTTGCATTGTATTTTTTGACAAGAATTTTTATTCAAGAATTCAAGGATTTGAAAAAAATAATTCCATATTTTCTGAGTTCGTCGGTAGTAGTTATTCTTTTTGGAATTTGGCAAAATTGGCGATTTGTCCGCGGACTTTCCAATTTTGAGGTGATGCCTGGGCGTCCCAACGCGACATTTGCGGAAGCGGACTGGCTGGGAATTTACTTAGTCTTTTTATTGTCCGTTGTGTATTCTTTGATTACATATTTTAATAAAGTTATTAATAATAGTGAATCTGGAATTTTCAATTTTCAATTTTCAATTTTCAAACAATTTTCAATTACTAAATTACAAAATTTTAAATTCAATCAAAATTCAAAATTCAAAATTCAAAATTTATTTTTATATTTAATACTTACCGCAGTATATATCTTGCTCATTTTGACTGTTGCACGGAGCGCTTGGTTGGGAGCGGGGGCTGTTAGCGTGCTATTTTTTGTATTTTGTGTTTGGTATTATTTTAAGAATAAAAATTCAAAAATTCTCTGGATTCCCGCTTTCACGGGAATGACATTGGTATTGGCGATTCTTATTATTAAAGTTTTTGGTCTGACGAATTTTGAATTGGGAAATCGAATTCAAAGCACTGGGTCAGGACTTCAGGAGATTACAATTTCTTGTTTGTCCGCATCGAAGATTGACCCCGAGCTGGTGATTTCAGATGCCAAAGAATTGGAGCAATATGGTTGCCGGCATATCAATTTGGAGGAAATTGAAAGTGAAGAATCGATGGGAAATTTTGTTGCGCGCGTAAAAAGAAATGATCCGAACGTGAATATTCGCGCTGAGATTTATCAATCGTCGTGGGAGCAGATCAAAGTGCATCCGATTTTGGGAATTGGCTGGGGGAATATTTCGCAAATTTTAGGAACAGATGATTTGGGACACGGCCTTAATGCGAGTAATATATTTTTAGAAATATGGCTGGGAGCGGGACTAATTGGTTTTTTGAGCTTTTTAATTATTTTGGGAAATATAGTTTTAAGAATTTTCAATTTTCAATTTTCAATTTTAAAACAATTTTCAAAATCCAATGATTCAATTTTAAAATTGGATAATTCAGATTTGAATCAAGATTCAAAATTTAAAATTAAAAATTTTTCAGCGTGGAATTTATTTTTAATGCTAAGTTTATTTGCGATTATTGTTCCAAATTTGTTTAATTCGGGAATTATGTTAGGATTTTTGTGGGTATATTTGGCGATTGTGCAAATAAAGCAATAATAATATGATTATTGGAATTGATATTCGAAATATTGGGAAAAATCGAACCGGCGATGAGGTGGTGTTTTTTAATTTAGTGAAAAATTTGCAAGAGATAGTGCGTGAAGAAAAGCAGGAAGAGGGTGATTTTTTGCTGTTTACGGATATTACTGATAAAGGCAAATTGAAAGAAATTGAAAAGGATTTGGGTATAACGAAAGGTGATGGTTTCAAAATCATCTCACTTCCTTCAAAAAACAAGTTTGTTTGGAATTTCTGGACTTTGCCAAATTATTTGCGCAAGTATCCGGTTGATATTTTTCATACGCAATATATCACGCCTTTTTTTGTTTCTCGCAAAACAAAGATTGTTACCACGCTTCATGATGTTTCATTTCGAGTGCACAAAGAGTTTATTAAAAAAATCGATCTCTTTTTTCTGAATATTTTGATTCCACTCAGTATTCGGCGTGCTGACAAGGTGATTGCAGTTTCTCAGTTTACAAAAGATGAAATTGTGAAATATTATGCAGTGAATCCGGAAAAAGTGGCGGTTGTGCGAAATTCTGTGGCGGATAATTTCAAGAGAGAGCTTTCCAATGAAGAACTAGACGAGGTAAAAAAGAAATATAATTTGCCGGATGAATTTGTTATGTATCTTGGAACTTTGCAACCGCGTAAAAACATTGCATTGTTAGCTGAGGCTTATGCGAGAATCAAAAAAGATATTCCGAATGTGAAGTTGGTTTTGGTGGGAAATCGCAGAGCGCATAATTTCGATCAAAAGATAGACGAAGTTATCAAGAAGTATAATTCGCAAAAAGATGTTTTTTTCCCCGGATATGTTGATGAAAAGGACAAGCCGGCAATTTTTCGCTTGGCGAAGATTTTTGCTTTCTTATCTTCATATGAAGGATTTGGAATTCCGATTTTGGAGGCGATGAGCCAAGATGTTCCAGTGCTTGCTTCGGATATTCCAGTTTCGCGGGAAATTGGAGGTGACGGGTGCATTTTTGCAGAGGAGGGAAATCTTGATGAAATATCAAAAAAGATGTACAATCTTATTATTGACAATAATTTAAGAAGTGAGCTTATTCTGCTTGGAAAAAAGCAGTTGGAAAAATTTTCCTGGAAAAAATCGGCTCAAAAAATGTTATCAATTTATCAAAATTTGATGTAAGCATAAATAAAATAATATTTAAAAAAAATGTGGCCATTTTCAAAAAAGAAACAAGGAAGTAATAATGATTTTGTGTATAATTCTTCAAAAAGTAAAAAGATGAAAACTTGGAAAAAAGTCCTGCTGATTTTGGGAGGTCTTTTAGTTTTAGTTTTTGGTGCGATGGCGTGGAAAACTGGAAGCGTTTGGCACAAAGTTGGAAGTGGCGGAGTTTTTGAAAATTTATACAAAGCCTTGCCGATTGGAGAGGATAAGCTTGAAGGAGAAGCTGACGGAAGGGTCAACATTCTTCTTTTGGGAATGCGCGGAGAAGGCGTGGAAGGCGGAGGACTTTTGGCAGATACTATTATGATCGCCAGTGTTAAGCCGGGAAGCGAAGGCGTGGAGAGTAAAGCTTCACTTTTTTCTATTCCCCGGGATTTTTATGTGAAAGTTCCCGGTAAAGATTATCAGGCAAAAATAAATGCCGTTTATGCCAGTGGCGAAGAGAGGGAAAAAGGAGGCGGACTCACTGATATGAGTACAATTATCAGTGAAATTGTTGGAGTGCCGATTCATTATGCGGTGAGTATTAATTTTGCCGGATTTCAGCAATTAGTGGATAGTTTGGGCGGTGTGGATATTCATCTCGATCAACCATTTAGTGAAACTCTTCAATTTAAAGGACTCGAACAGCGTTGCGATGCAACTACTGTTTTCAATGTTCCATCTGGAAATTATGAGGAGAAATGGATTCAAAGAAAAAATGGAACATATTATACTAATCCGAAAAGATATCCGCTTTGTTATGCTAATAATGCCGACAAGGCATCCTTGGAATGCGGAGGAGACTTTGAATTGCCTGCCGGAGATATTACTTTGACTGGAGAACAAGCCCTTTGTTATGTTAGATCCCGAGTTACTTCAAGTGATTTTGATAGAGCGCGCCGCCAGCAGGAAATACTTCAGAAAATTAAAACCAAGGCCTTGAGTGTAGGAGTTCTTTCTGATTTCGGAACGATAAACAAAATGATGGATAGTTTGGGAAATAATGTTCGCACCAATATGCAAATGTGGGAAATGAAGAGATTTTTTGAGCTATACCAGCAGATGGGAGATGTGAAAATCAGTCAAAAAGTGTTGGAGAATTCTGAAGAAGGACTTTTGTATACGCCAACCGGAGATGAATGGAAAAGCGCCGGGTATATCCTTTTTCCAAGAGGAGATAATTATGATCGCATCAAGGAGGCGTTTGGAAAGATGTTAAATTAAAAAAAACTCAAAATAAGCTTATTAAATGAATCAAGAAAAATTGCAAAAAGAAAATCAAAATAATTCTCCTCAAAACGAAAAAATCTTCGGCTTATATGCTCGAAGTTTTTTCGTGTTTATTTTACTGCTTTTGAGTTTTTGGATAGGAGTGGAGAAAGGAAAAATAGAGGCAAAAAAAATTCCAGCGGAAAAAGTTTCATTTGAAGAATCTATTTTACTAAATAAGGAAAGTGGCGGAAATACGGCAGTTGATTTTTCTTTGTTTTGGAAGGTTTGGGATTTGCTTAAAGAGAAATATGTCGATGCTAAGGATTTGAAAACCCAAGATCTCATTTATGGAGCGATCAATGGAATGCTGGCGGCTACCGGAGATCCATATACTGTCTTTTTTGATCCTGAAGAGAATAAGCAATTTAATGAGGAAATAGAAGGAACTTTTGAAGGAATCGGGGCTGAGTTGGGAGTTCGCAGTGGCATTTTGACTGTGATCGCTCCTTTGGATGATTCTCCGGCGCAAAAAGCCGGACTTCGTGCAGGAGATAAGATTATTAAAATTGACGGGGAAAATGCAGATATGACAATTGATGATGCAGTTAAAAAAATTCGCGGACCGAAAGGAAGCGAAGTTCATTTTACAATATTTCGCAGTGGCGATGCCGAAGAAACAAAAGAGATTGTCGTTATTCGTGACACAATAAATGTGGATAGTGTTAAATTTGAAATAAAGGATAATGATATTTTCTATATCAGCGTGAGTCGTTTTGGCGACACAACTCTCCGGGAGTTTCATAGTGCGATCAAAGCGATGCCCTCGCAAACCAAAGGATTGATTATTGATTTGAGAAATGATCCGGGTGGATTTTTAGATGCGGCTATTGAAATGTCCAGTCGCGCTTTGCCAAAAGGAAAGACGGTGGTGATTGAGGAAGATTACCAAGGAAAACAGAAAAAGATTTCCAGTACGGGCGGAGATGTTCTTAGTCAAATTCCGACAGTGATTTTGATTAATGAGGGTAGTGCTAGTGCATCGGAGATTATGGCGGGAGCGCTCAGAGAGAATCGTGATAATGTTACTTTGGTTGGAAAAAAATCTTTTGGAAAAGGTTCAGTTCAAGAATTGATTGCGCTTCCCGAAGATAGCGCGGTAAAAATCACAGTTGCTAAGTGGCTTACTCCCAAAGGAAATCAGATTAATGAGCAAGGAATTTCTCCGGATGTCGAAGTTGAACTTTCGACCGAAGATTGGGAATCAGACCGAGATCCTCAACTAGACAAAGCAATTGAAATTTTGAAAGGGAAGTAGCAATTCAATTGAGTCTGTATAACATATAAAAATAAATTTATTTTTGTCCATTTAAAATAAAAGATATTTTGTAGCTCATACTTTATGAAAGAAATCCTATTAAAAATCCTCATTATTTGTTATGGAGCAACGGCAATTGTAGACACCGTCGCATATTGGCCTACAATAAAGGATTTGTGGCATAAAAAACCTAGTGCCAATTTTCATTCTTACATATTATGGACAGCAACTACTGGCATTGCATTTTTATATAGCCTAGTTGTTCTTCCTGATTTGCCGTTTCAGATTGTATCGGGAATGATATTTTTCGCCAATATGCTAATATTATTTCTGAGCTTCAAGCTGAAAAAAGACCGCTAATTTTTTTTTTTTTACTTTATGAAAATTATATTATTCATGGCAATGTCTTTGAATGGCATGATTGCCAGTAAAAGCGGTAATGAAGACTTTTTATCTGACACCAACTGGAAATCCTTTGGTGAATTGGTAAAAAAGCATGGTTGTTTTATCATTGGCAGAAAAACTTATGAGACTGTTCAAAAATGGCCGGATTATAATTTTAACGACATTAAAGCGAGGCTAAAAATAGTTGTTTCCAATGACAAAGACTTGAAATTAGCTCCGCCATTTTTAGCTGCCAATTCGCCAAAGGACGCAATTGAAAAAGCCATTGCCATGAATTTCGAGAGCGCAATTCTTACGGGTGGAAGCACAATCAATAGCGCGTTCATTTCCGCAAATCTAATCGACGAAGTGATAATAAATATAGAGCCTGCGATTATTGGAAGCGGCATCTCAATTTTTGCGGAAAGTGATTTCGAAAAGCGGTTGTCCCTTGATGAAGCCGTAAGAATTACTGACGATATAATGCAAATTAAATATAAGGTGAACAAAAATTGAAAAATATTTTATCTAGTTTTTAAATTAATAACGAAATAAGGAGTTTTGGATTTTGGGCATTCACCCCTAACCTCTCTGTCCAAAATCCAAAACGGAAAAAGAAATTTTAAAATTTTTTTTAAAACAATTCCGACTGCTGTCGGAAAAAAAGAAAAGTAATACATTGGCTAACACTGTGTATCTGGTTTCATAAAAAGGAATTCAACAAATAATCTTTACAATTTAGATTGCCATTTTTTTGATTTTTTTGGGAAATAAAAACCACCAAGCGCTGATTATACAAGCGATTGGTGGTCAGCGTAGAGCATGCGACTTATCTGTTGTCGCGAAGTAACCCCCTTAGCCCGAGTCCCAATAGAACTGGGCCAACTAACCAAGAGTAAGATCTTGCGATTATGAAGCAGAAATATGACACAAGATGCCATATCGAGGGATTTTCTCCGAGCGGTGTGAGTGTTTTAAGATCCGAGTTGCATGACATCGGTTCAATTGTTTATGGTAGGCAGAATCATCACATTACCAGCGCCAAGATTGCACAGAAGAAGCTGAGTGAGCTCGGTTATCCGGCTGAGAAGATTGAATTAGTTAAAAAATGCATTTTAAATCACCGAGGTTCTCAAAAAAATCTTCGTGAAAGTATTGAAGAAAAGATTTTGGCTGAAGCTGATGCGCTGAGTAATTTTGAAAATATCGCCGGAATATTTAAAGCTGCTTTTGTATATGAAAACTTAGATCAAGGTCAAGCAAAGGAATCTGTTCGGAAAAAATTGGAAAACAAATACAAACAACTTCATTTCGACACGTCCAAAAAAATGATCAAACCGAAATATGAAGCAGTGATGTTGCTGCTCAAATAAACCACTTTTTCACAAACTACACATTTAAAAAATAGGATTTAATCCTGTTTTTTAAAATACTAAATACTGAATACTAATTTTTCTTCACCTTAAACCCTTCACTGGTATCTTCCACGGAATAACCTTTCTCTTCAATGTTTTTGCGAAAATCATCGGCTTTTTGGAAATCTTTTTCCTTGCGAGCATTTTCTCGGTTTTTTGCTAACATCAAAATTTCCTCTGGAATTTCTGCTTGTCCATTGAGTTTGAGTCCAAAGACTGAGTTTATTTTTTTCCAGAGAGAAAGAATTTGTTTGGCTTTTTTAGAAGGAATTCTTTGTTGAGAAGTTATTTTATTTGTTGTGCTGATTAAATCAAAAAGAACGCTGAGTGCCAGGGGAGTATTGAGATCGTCATTCATTGCTTCTTCAAAACGTTTTTCAAATTCGGCAACTGGAATTTTTTCGGAAATTTCAATGTCCAGATTTTGCGCCGCCATAATTTCCATATTCAAGACAAAGTCGGAAATTTTTTGCAGATTCGATTTAGCTTGATTCATCCCATCCCAGGTAAAATTCAAATTCGAGCGATAATGAGAAGAAAGAAGAAGAAGGCGAAGTATCATTGGTTCAAATCCTTTCTCTTTAATATCAACAAGGGTGTAAAAATTTCCTTTGGATTTTGCCATTTTTTCTCCGTCAACAAGCAGATGGCGAACGTGAATCCAATAATTCACAAATTTCTTTCCGGTATAGCACTGAGTTTGGGCAATTTCCGCTTCATGATGGGGAAAAATATTGTCTTCTCCTCCAGTGTGAATATCAATGGTTTCGCCCAGATATTCAGTACTCATTGCACTGCATTCAATGTGCCAGCCAGGATAGCCGACTGACCAGGGCGACTTCCATTGCATCAGGTGTTTTTCCGGAGCTTTGAGCCAAAGAGCAAAATCCCAAGGATTTTTTTTGTCCGGATGCTCTTCGAGGCGAGCGCCGATTTTGAGGTTTTCCAAAGTGTTTCCGGAAAGTTTTCCATATTCCGGAAATTTTTCAATATCAAAAAAGACGTTGCCATTTTTTTCGTAGGCAAATCCCTTTTTGATCAATCCACTGATTATTTTTATCATTTGGTCGATATGCGCTGTGGCTCT
>JALNYX010000031.1 GCA_023229615.1 Candidatus Moraniibacteriota bacterium | reverse complement strand
CCACTGCCATTAGTAATAGTAATACCAGTTCCTTGAGTAAGGTTAGCCAAGGTATATCCGGCTCCGTTGCCAATTAGCAGTGTTCCGGCTCCGGCGGCACTGCCGTCAATTCCCGTTCCCCCATAAGCCGCCACAATCGCGTTGCCATTCCAGGTGATGCCGGAAAGAGTGGTGTCGAGGTTGATAGTCAAAACATCCGTGTCGGATCCGACAGTAGTAATATTTGTTCCCCCGGTAATTTCCAAAGTATTAGAATTAGATACCGTCTGATCAATTCCACCATCACCAGAAACAACAAAAGAAGTGAAACTTCCATTCGCCGCTTCCCAAGAAATATATGGACTTCCACTGTTCCAATGATATTGCAAATATTCTCCGTCATCCGGATTAAATCCTTCCATCGTCGCCAAACTGTCATCCGCATCCGCATAAATAATTGATCCTTGATTGATAGTTGAAAGTCCGGTTCCTCCATGTGCCAAATCAATCACATCCGCATTCCAAGTTCCAGTTGTGATTATTCCTAGCTGAGTAATGACAGATGTGTCATTCCACGAAAGACTCGCTCCATCATTGGACAAAAATTGCCCAGCACTTCCCACTGCCATTCTTTGCCATTTCATCACTCCGCCTCCGGTATCAACGCCAGTAATCAAATCTCCTTCAAGTGGAGAAGCCGCAGTCGTATCCGGATGGGAAAGAGAAAGTAAATTATGTGCTCCCACAAATGGAGAATTCTGCCAAGTCGGCACTCCGCCAACTACTCCCATAATTTGTCCATTTAATCCAATTGGAAGCCGTGACAAAGCAGTTCCCGAAGAATAATAAAGCAAATCTCCACCAACATAAGCTGAAAGTCCAGTTCCTCCATAATTACTTGCAATAACATTACCATTCCAATTTGTTCCAGTGAGTACAGAATCGAGATTGATAGTGACAGTATCAGTAGCACTATCGACTGTTGTGATATTATTTCCTCCAAGAATTCTCAGAGTATTTCCGTTGGAAATCGTTTGACCCCCTCCGCTGTCTCCGGCAATATCAAAAGAAGTGAAACTTCCCGCCGCCACTTCCCAGTTCAAAGTCGGACTACCTCCATTCCAATTGAAAGTCAAATATTCCCCATCATCAGCAGCCAATCCTTGAAAAGCTGTCAAATTATTATCACTTTCGGAAAAAAGTAACGACCCAATTCCAATCGAAGAAAGACCGGTTCCGCCTAAGCTTAAATCCAAAATTGAATCAACGGACCAAACTCCGGAAGAAATTGTCGGCACACCGGTCGAACTTGACGTATCAATCCCTGTTCCTCCAGTCGCAGCTGAACCCATACTCGAAGAAGATGAAAAATTTTGAAAAGTCGATCCATCATTGGAGAACTGCCAAGCGCCAATCGATCCATTGTATCGCAATGATGGTCTACTACCAGCACCAGAAACTGAAAGATCAAAATTATTTCCGCCCAGCGAAGCTCCATCTCCAATATTAAATTCGGTTGAATTTGTTCCCAAATCCTCATTTTGATTATGGAAACGACTATCATCTCCTAACGCTAAAGTATTCTTTTTAGTTCCAACTGGTAATTGATCAATATTAATTTTTCCACCTTTTTCAAGCTGTAAAATATCTCCTTCTCCTGTTCCAACTGTCGCCCCATTCAAATACATTGAATTAACCGCCAAAGGAACCGCTCCCATTTTTTTCCGAGGAGACATCTCGCTATCACTTCCTATTTTTATTCCCAAATAATAATCCTTATCATCAAAATTCAAACTATCAGGAAAAGGACTGACCGATCCAAGACTAGTGGAGAAAATTCCATTAACCACCGCTAGTGTTTGTGTTTCCTCCCAGATAATCGCACCTGCCTCCAAATCAGAATAAATTGCAAAGCGAATCGCATATTCTCCATTGTCAATTTCATTACCTTCATTGTTGGAAATATATCCGGAAATTTCCACTTGTTTTTCAATTGCTGCTGATGAAGATTGACACGCAAAAAACAAGCCTGGCAGCAGAAGCATCTGGATTGAAAATATTAAAATTTTTGTTTTTATATTACGTACCATTTTGGACTAATAATCTCTTATTATAGCACACTTTTTCTTATTTGCCTTTTTTAAATTATTTTGGCAAAGCCCATCCGAACACATCCTCAATCGCTCCCGCAATCAAATCGAATACCGATTCTTTTTTCTTATCCGTATAAATTCCGATATAATTCGTTTTTGCTTCATTATTCCATCTGTCCCGAACTTTTATTCGGTATAAATATGCCGTCCCAGGATCCAAATTTCCAATAGTCACATTGTGATTCAATCCATATTCTTTCTCTCGAATAACTGCGGGATTTTGTCCGCCACTCATCGAATATTCAATTTCAGAAACAGCCGGCCTGCTTGTCTTCCAGGTAATTGAAAGTTTGGATTCGTCCTTATCTCCTGCAATAAAAGTTTCCGCCCGATTAAAGGAAATTTCAACCGGAGTAGAATCAAAATCTCCGTCCAGAAGAGCCACACTCCCTCCAAAGTAAACTTGGCTGATTTTATAATTTTCACTTGAAAGTACTCCACCTTCACTGCTCACTGGAATCTCCACCGGGACATCTGTTTTCTCTTCAGTTTTTTTAATATTTTCAACTTGCATTCCCTCCTCGGATTTTTTTTCAGTTTCTATAATATTTTCAGAAACAGTATCCTGAGAAACAACTTCATTTTTTTTCATTCCAAAATACAAAAAAACAGCCAGAATAATTAGCGCAAATAAAGCAAAAAAGGCTAGAAATTTGATTTCAAAGATTCTTTTCCACCACTCTTTTTTATATTGAAATACCATCAAATTTTTCACTTGCAAATCAAAAAAAATCCACGAACAAACAAACAATAATCCCCATAATAATTCATTGAAATTATACCTTTTTTTTCAAATATCTGCAAACATTATTATTCGCTATTTTTCCATTAAAAACTTTGACTTATAGCCAATGTAAGACTAGAATATTATTACTTAAAAAATACAATTTTTTCACGTCCGAAAAACAATTATAAAGGCAAAAAAATGCTCACCATCGAAGATATATTTAAAAATTTCAAACTTCCTCTTACTAAGGAAAGAAAAGAGTTGATTTATCGCGCCTACATTTTTGCCGAAAAGGCTCACCGTGGACAAAAACGTCGCTCCGGGGAAGACTATATCCAGCATTGCCTGGCGACTGCTAACATCCTTGGTCAAATCGGAATGGGATCAAAAACTATCGCCGCCGGGCTACTTCATGATGTCCCGGAAGATACCTCTATCACGCTTTTGGAATTAGAAAAAGAATTCGGAAGTGAAATAACCTCTATGATAGAAGGGATTACAAAATTAGGGCGCATCAAACTTCGAGAATCCAGAGAGGCATATTTTCTCGAAAATTTACGCAAAATGTTTTTAGCAATGGCATCAGATATTCGAGTTGTCATTATCAAACTTGCCGACAGATTGCACAATATGCAAACACTCCAGCACAATCCTCCGGAAAAACAACATCGCATAGCTATGGAAACGATGGAGGTGTATGTTCCAATTGCAAACCGTCTTGGAATCGGAGAAATAAAAGCTGAACTTGAGGACTTATCTTTCAAATATCTTGACCAGAAAAATTATGCTTATGTAAAAAACATTCAAGAAAAATTTTACAAAGAAGGCGAACAATATGTAAACGAAGTTATTCGGGAAATAAAAAAAGAATTGGATAAAAGAGGCATTACCGTAAGTGATATTCATGGAAGAGCCAAACATCTTCACAGTTTATATTTGAAACTCAAGCGCTACGAAATGGATATCTCCCGCATTTATGATTTGATTGCTATTCGCATTATCGTACCCAATATCGCAGACTGCTATGAAACTCTGGGAATTGTTCATGAGAAATATCGACCCTTGATCGGAAGAATCAAGGACTACATATCCCTGCCAAAACCCAATGGATACCAATCAATCCACACAACAATCTTTGGACCAAAAGGAAGAATTTTAGAAGTTCAAATCCGCACTAAAAAAATGCACAACGAAGCTGAATTTGGAATTGCATCTCATTGGGTGTACAACGAATACGAAAAGAAAAAAGGCTGGAGAGTATTATTTAGCAAAAAAACAGCAGAGCAGAAAGAAAGCATTCCTTGGATAAAACAACTTCGAGAATGGCATCAGGAAACTGGAAATAACCCAGAAAAATTTCTGGAAGGATTACAAATCGATTTTTTCAAAAATCACATCTTCGCCTTCACTCCACTTGGGGATGTTATTGATTTACCGGAAGAAGCCACTCCGGTTGATTTTGCCTATGCAATTCACAGCGAAATTGGAAATAGGACCGTTGGAGCAAAAGTAAATGGAAAAATAGTTACTCTTGACTATCAAATAAAAAATGGCGACGTAGTTGATATTATGACCTCCAAAGAGGACAGAAAACCTACTCAAGACTGGCTGACTTTTGTTAAAACTTCCACTGCCAAAACTCAAATCAGAAGAAAATTAAAAAGAGAATAAAATCGCAAGTGAAAAATTTATAATACTTTTTCCAAAATTCCATCCAATTCTTCGTCTGAATAATATTCAATTAAAATTTTTCCTCCGGAAGCTCCGGCGCTTTTTATTTTTACCTTAGTCCCGAAAAAATCAGCCAGCCGATTTTCCAAATTTTTTGTTTCCGGATCAACTTTCATCTTTCGATTATGTGTTTTAACGGTTATTTCTTGACTCTTACTTTCAGATTGACGCACAGTCAAATTATTTTTCAAAATCATACCCAGAAGCATTAACTGTTTCTCTTGACTATCAACCGCTAAAAGAGCCTTCGCATGACCCTCGGTGATTCTCCCTTCAACTAAAGCTTTCTGTGCTTCGACCGGCAATTGCAAAAGACGCAATTTATTTGCCACGCTACTGCGGTTTTTTCCCATTCTTTCTGCAACCTCCTCTTGATTCATTTGAAAATCATCCATCAATCGCTTGTATGCGCGCGCTTCTTCAATCGGATTAAGATTATGGCGCTGGACATTTTCAATTATTGCCATTTCTAATTTTTGCTTATCGTCAATTTGGCGAATAACAACCGGGACTTTTTCCAATCCAGCAAGTTTTGCAGCTTGAAATCTTCTTTCCCCAGCAATCAACTCAAAACCATCCCCCTGCCGACTAACTATCAAAGGTTGAATAATTCCATGATTTTTGATTGACTTTGCCAGCTCCGCCAATTTTTCTTGATCAAAGTTTGTTCGCGGTTGATATGGATTGGCCTGTATTTTTTCAATCGAAATTTCATTCAAATCATTGCCTAATCCACTCCCATTTTCATCGCGAGATTCATCAATAATATTTCCATTTAATGAAAAATCTGGCCCATTTTCACTCGTCTTATTTTTTTGCGGTATCAATGAAGCTAATCCCCTCCCCAATCCATATTCTTGTGCCATAATTTTTTATTTTAGAAAATGTTTAAATATAAACCTCTAATTTTTTAAAAACAAGAAAAAAATAAATACCAAAATATTTTTCAATCGACATCACGCTTCATACAATAAACCTCTTTCCTCCCAAGGCAGATCCGCTTTGGGCTGACTTTTTTTCTTCATTTTTCGTTCTCTGAATAACCTCTTTTGCCAAACTTTTATATGCACGCGCTCCCTTGGAAAATGAATCAAAACTCAAAATAGATTTCCCGAAACTAGGAGCCTCCGCCAAACGCACGCTTCTTGGAATCACGCTTTCAAAAACATGCCCTGGAAAATGATTTTTAACTTCCGTCACAACCTGGCGAGATAACCTATTTCTCCTGTCATACATCGTAAGAACTGCTCCCATAATTTTCAATTGGGGTTGCAAATTTTCCCTTACCAATTCAATCGTTTCCAATAATTGACTCAATCCTTCCAGCGCGTAATATTCAGTCTGTACCGGAATAAGAACCTCATCGCTTGCCACTAATCCGTTAATCGTCAATAATCCCAAACTCGGCGGACTGTCGATTATAATATAATCATAATCCGATCTGATCTGGCGCAAAACATCATATAAACGAAATTCCCGATTATCCAAATGAATCATCTCTACCCCTGCTCCGGCCAATTCAGGAGAAGAGGAAATAATATCATAACCGGATTTCGATTTAGAAATAACGCTACGTGGATTATTGCGATTAATCATCGCCTTATACAAACTCTTGTCCAAATTTCTAATATCCACTCCTGATCCAGAGGAAGCATTTCCTTGCGGATCTAAATCAACCAAAAGAACTGACTTGCCTTCAGCCGCCAAATACGTTGCCAGATTAACTGCAGTCGTGGTTTTTCCCACTCCGCCTTTCTGATTGATTAAAGAGATTATTTTTGCCATTTTATAAAAATACGTAATAATACAAAGCCACAAAAACAATAGACATTCATTGTTTAAATGTTCCTATTCAATTTATACATTTGCATATTCGCAATAGATTCACAACTTGTAAACTTATTATACTACATTGACAAAAACCTTTCAATTGCCTATTCTTAGGTAGTGAATTAATAGGCCGATGTGGTGGAATTGGTATACACGCACGACTCAAAATCGTGTGAGCTTGCTCATGAGAGTTCGAGTCTCTCCATCGGCACCAGATAAAAAAAACGAGGACTCATTAAAAGCAGGTTACAACCTGCTTTTAATGTTTTGATATATTTTTTTATTTCTTCGCCAAAATCCAGGCATTCCTCATAAGAGTGGCAACCGTCACCGGACCGACACCGCCGGGAACCGGAGAAAGAAAAACATTCCGATTTTTTATCGATTCCAGATCAACATCTCCAACAACTTTTCCGCCGATTTTCGTTATTCCTCCATCAATCACAATCGCTCCATCTTTAATCATTTCACTTTTTATAAAATTTGGAATTCCACAAGCCGACACCAAAACATCCGCCTCTTTCAATTTTTCAATATTATTTTTCTTTTGATTTTCAACTCCTATTTCTTGATTCTCAACTTCTTTTGATCCCTTTTCTTCTATTAACCATTTTGCCAAAAAATATTCTCCTTTTATCTTTTTCCTTCTCAAAGCTTCAATCATAATTACCCCAAATTCATCAGAATTGCAAATAACCGCGCCTTTCTTTCCTTCGACTTTTTCTCCGACGCTTTCGATCATTGTTAAAATCGCCCCTGGAAAAACCGGGAAAATATTCCCGTCACCTCGCAAAAATTTTTCAATATTTTCCGGACAAAAACCATCAACATCTTTTTTGGAATCGATTGAATTAATTATTTTTTGTGTATCAAATTTTTTCGGAAGAGGAAGCTGGACGATTATTCCATGCACTTTTTCATCAACATTAAACTCTGCTATTTTTTCCAGAATATTTTTTTCATTTTCATTAAAATCAAACTCAGCTTTGAAAAAATTAACTCCAACTTCGCGAGCCGCCCTCTCCTTTAAGCCAACATAAATTTTTGAAGCCTCATCATCTCCAACCAAAACAACACCCAGTCCGGGTGCCAATTTTCTTTCTTTTATTCCTGCCTTCACTTCTTCTACGATTCCATTTGCAATTTTTTTTCCTTCAATTAATTCCATATTCACAATTTCAATATCAATTACGCTGTAATTTTACCAAAAAATGAACATGCAATCAAGAATGAAACACTATAATGTTTATTTATATCGTAAAGCATCCAACGGGTCAATACTGCTGGCTCTTCTGGCGGGAACTACACCTGTCATAAAACCAACAACAGCGGCAAAACCAATAATTAATCCAAT
This sequence comes from Candidatus Moraniibacteriota bacterium, assembly GCA_023229615.1. Classification (GTDB taxonomy): domain Bacteria; phylum Patescibacteriota; class Minisyncoccia; order Moranbacterales; family UBA9337; genus UBA12151. Next base: position 2,413 of record JALNYX010000031.1, on the reverse strand, counting down.
AAACCAAAGCGGGGTGTAAAATAAATCCACGGTTTCTCCTCCAAAACGGCTCGCAATTATATTCACTCCGAAATCAAAAATTTCTCCACCAATCAATCCGATTAAAATCCCCATAATCCCTCCCAAAAATCCCATAATAGTCGATTCCATCATAAACATCATAGAGATACTAGTATTAGATGCTCCAATTGATTTCATAATTCCAATTTCCTCGGTTCTTTCCAAGAGGGCAATCGTCATTGTGTTAAACATTCCAATCGCGCTAACCACCAATGCCACCACACCAAAAAGCATCAAAATTATCTTTACCACATTGAAAATTTGATTAGCCTGATCAACCGTATCAGACAAGGAAGAAACCAAAAATCCTTCCGTCAAAATATTATTTCTAATGGAAGACATTATATTAGTATTTCTACATTTAACTTTCACTTGAGAATATTTATCAATATTCAATTCGGATAAAGAATCGGCGTGAACATATGCCATACTTGCATCACTCTGGATAGTTCCGATAATAAAAAATTTTCTTTCCGATTTCTTCATTTCATAGTCATCGCCCAATCCATCTTCTTCATTTTCAAGGCTCGCTTTTGGAATATAATAAGTAAATGCAATCTCCTTGCCCAAAAAATCTTGAGTCTCCTTGCCCAAAACTCCGGCCAGGGCTGAAGTAATCACAATTCCATCTTTATTATAATTACTGAGCATTTCTCCTTTATCAATTTCCACTCCTCCGAGTTTCAAATATTCAGGAGTGGTTCCTAAAATATTCATATCGGCAGAAATATTATCAACGCTCCCTTGCGCCAAAATTTGAAATGCCGGACTCACCTCTTCCACCCCTTCCATATTTTTTATTTTTTCCACCGCCGCCTTATTCAATGAAATAGAACCGGTATTTGCCTCGCTTACATCCAATGTCAAAAGAGAATCGGCAGTGGTTATTTTTTCCAGCAATGTTTTTTGCAATCCATATCCCAATGAAACAAGTAAAAGAATAGCCCCGATACCAATGCTCATTCCCAAAATCGTTAAAAGCGTTCTCGAGGTTCGCGCTCGAAACATTCTTATAGAAAGCTTGAAAATGTCGGAAAATCTCATCATAAAAAAATTTTATTCCCTAGTATATTTCAAAAGCATAATTACCTCTACCTCTCTCACAATTTTATCAGCCGTATTTTTATACATTCCCAATCCGCCAAGCTTGACCGGAAGATCTATTTTTTCCGCCAAACCAAATCCATCAATCTTGTTCTCCATTCGAAGTTTGAGCAAAGATTGAAGCCTCAAATACAATTTCTCATTCAATTTAAGATTAAAAGTTTTAGCCAGATATTCAACCATAAACAAATGATGTTTATTTACATCTTCCTCATCATTGAGAATTTCCGTTGCTTCCAAAATTGAATGTATTCTTTCGGTAAACTTATGCGCGCGTTGTTTGTTCCAGTTAGCCCCTCCTTTTTCAAATTCCATATCCAACCCCTTTTCAAAAACGCTCAAATCGATATTATGAAAAAGCAACTCTTTCAAATAATTCTCCGCTGAATTAAGTTGAGATTCAGTGAGCTCAGAAAGAACATGATCCAAAAGTTGTTTCGCCTTAAACGGAATAAGCAAAACTCCCAATTGTTGCGGATTCAAATTCTTAAACGTTCTCATTAAAATCTTCATCTCAACAGGAATTTGGTAATCAGGCATATCCTCTTTTTTCTTAGCAGCCTCGATTGGACGCTTTTCTTTATTTACTTCTTCCCGGACAACCCGACCATCTTTCATATGAATAATTCGATCGGCAAAATGAAGATGCTCAGGATTATGAGTCACTAAAATAATCGTTTTTTTGTCTATTTCATTTAATTCTTTCAGAATTCTCAAAACATTTTCTGCCGATTCACTATCAAGATTTCCTACCGGTTCATCCGCCAAAATAATTTGAGGATTATTAATCAATGATCGCGCGATGGAAACTCTTTGTTTTTGTCCGCCAGAAAGTTCATTGGGAAATTTAGTTGCTTGCTCAGCGATAGAAAAACGTTGCAATAATTTCATTCCTTCTTTTTCTCGGATATTTTTTGACACTCCGGAAAAAGATTTTGGCAAACAAACATTTCCAATAATACTGAGTGACGGAACCAAATAAAAAGCTTGAAAAACCATTCCGATATTATTCCGATGAAGATTAACTTTTTCCTTTTTAGTCATTTCTGACAGCTTTTTTCCCTCAATAAAAACATCCCCGTATGTAGGAGCTTGCAAACCGGAAATTGAATACAAAAGAGTGGATTTACCGCAACCGGAAGGTCCGAAAATAATGACATATTCTTGCGGATATATCTCAACATTAGCATCCTCCAAGGACCTTACCTCATTGGATTTGCCTTGATTATATATCACCCGTAAATCTTTT
>JALNYX010000030.1 GCA_023229615.1 Candidatus Moraniibacteriota bacterium | reverse complement strand
ATCTATGATTTTAATGGTAATGCTGGAAATGAGTATGGAATTTATATTACCGGTGGAACGAATTATGTATATAATAATACAATATATAACTGTGAATATGGTATGAGTCAACAATATAGTGGTACGATTTTAGTAGCTAAAAATAATATTATAAAAGGTTCTGGTAATACCAATGCTTATGCTGGAACTTTTACTAATTCTGATTACAACGCCACGGATGGAACGGATGTGGGTGATGGAGGAGCGCATAGCAAGATTTCCCAAACATTTTCTTTTGTTGATGAAACCAATGACGACTTTCATCTCTTGCCATCCGATACCTCCGCCCGCAATTCCGGCGTTGATTTGTCGCAGGATTATTGGTTGCCGATAACATCTGACATTGACGGGCATGCACGTCCCGCCTCCGCCAGAGGCTACGGCGTGGCGACGGACATCGGCGCGGATGAAGGTGCTACGGCGATTTATCGTTCTATCGCTCCGTCAATGTCCACCTATCTTGACCGCGGAGTGGATGAATCGGGAACCGACCTTTCCGTCTCTGGCACGACTTTGACTTTGGAAAACGCCGCGCCGGACAACGTGGGCGTGGGCGATGCTATCCAATATGACAGCGACGGCAATTCATCCATTGACGCCATCGCCTTCATTTCCGCCCGAGCAAGTTCAACATCATTCACTGTCCAAGCCCGCGACGGAGCAAATCCTGTTGCCGTGACTAACGACCAGGATTGGCAAATCTTCCGCGCCTACACCACATTGGACAACGCCGAAGGCGGAGCGGAAAACACCGCCAACATCGACGACGATGTGGACGATTTTGACATCTCCGTCAGCCGAAATGACGGAAAAGATATTTATACCAGCAACGAACAATGGAACATCGCGGCGTATGCGAATGGAACAACGGCGGATACGGTGGCGGTTGATATTAATGGCTGGACAACCGCTCCGCAAAATTATATCAAGATTTATACTCCGGTTAATTCAAATGAAGTCGGGGTGAGTCAAAGGCATGAGGGAAAGTGGGATGATAGTAAATATCGGTTGGTAATAAATGATGGTACGGGCATATTGGAAGAAGAAGATTTTTTCAGAATAGATGGCTTGCAAGTAGAAACGACAAATCCATCAGCATCAGGTAGGCAGTGTATAAATTTCACAAATTTAACGACGGGAGGTAAAATTTACGTTAGCAATAATATTGTGAGAGGACATTCATCAGTAGCGTATAACCAGAAAGGGATTAATTATTATGGTACAACTAATATTATAGATTTTTATATTTATAATAATATTGTTTACAATTTTATAAATAACAGCTCAAGTGATGGTTTTTATCTTGGGGGGCTTGTTAGTAATTGGTATGTATATAATAATACGGTTTATAATTGTTATACAGGTTTCTTTGCTCTAGGAGGCGCAGACCCATATTATTTTAATAACATCGCCCAAGGTTGTATAGATGGTTTCGGTGCTATAAAAGATGCTTCATCTAATTATAATATTTCTAACACATCACAATCTGACGCAGACTCAGTCAATGCCACCTTCAATGGATACAAAACAGTTTCTTTTGTTGATTCTGCTAATTATGATTTTCATCTGGATTCTTCCGACACCAGTGCGCGCTCTGCGGGGGTGAATTTGTGGGATGATTCTGTTTTGTCGGTGCGGGAGGATATTGACGGCGATCCGCGGTCGGAAGTCGGAAGTTGGGATATCGGGGCGGATGAGGGGATTTTTTATCAAAGCAATGTTTCCGGAATGGGAACGGCGACGATGCAGATGTCGCTCACTGACAAAATGACGGACGGACTGGTGGGAATGTGGAGCTTTGACGGTCCGGATATCGATTGGACAACCAACACCGCCTACGACCGAAGCCCCGCCGGAGGAAATAACGGAACAATAACCGGAGCCACCCCCGCCATCGGAAAAAAAGGACAAGCACTGAGTTTCAATGGAACGACGGATTTTGTGGATGCTGGGGATGTCGGTAGCGGAATTCAAACAATTTCTTTTTGGGTGAAAACCGATGACGCGACAAGTCGAAAAATTATCAATATCGACGGAACAGATCAAATTGAGATTGACGGCGCGGGAAATGTTTTAGCGACCAGTTTTCCTGATGCAACGGTATATGTCGATGGCGCGGTTTCTCCTGCAGTTGATACTAGTTGGCATTTTGTGACCATCACGGACGCAGTAGGCGTGAACGCGTCCACTTTTCAAATCGGACAAGTTGCATCATCTTTCTTTGATGGAATAATTGATGAAGTCCGCATTTACAATCGTGCGTTTTCTTCTGATGAAGTTTTGAGATTGTACAACCTGGGAAGTGCGGAATATGTCCGATAGGACGAATAATTCAAATAGGACGAATAAGTCGAATAAGACAAATAAGACCAATAATATGACCGATAAGACGAATAAGACAAATGGGTCTGGTGGGTTGATTCCGCCTCACGGCGGGTATCGAAAACTTGCTTCATATCAATCGGCGGAGATCGTTTTTGATTTGAATGTGGAATTTTGCGAAAAATATTTGTCCAATAGGACGAATAGGACATATCGGTCATACAGGACTTATGATCAGATGATTCAAGCGGCTCGGTCCGGAAAGCAAAACATTGCCGAAGGATCGGTGGCAAGCGGGACATCCAAAAAAACTGAGATCAAATTGATGAATGTTGCTCGGGCGAGCTTGGAGGAATTGCTGGTTGATTATCAGGATTTTTTGCGAGCAAACAAATTGACGCTTTGGGACAAAAGTGATCCGCGAGTTTGCGCGGTGCGCAAACTTTGTTATTCGTCCAATAGGACTTGTGAGACTTATGAAACATATTTTGGGGATGCGGAGAGCGCCGCCAATATCTTGATTTGTCTTATTCATCAAACCAATTTCCTCCTTGATCGACAAATCAAATCGCTTGAAAGCGATTTCCTCAAAAACGGCGGATTCACGGAAAATCTTTACAAAAAGCGGGTTGAGTATAGGAAAAATAATTGAAATTTTTAATTCGCGATGTAATGCGAATAAATCGCGTGTGGTCCTTTGATGGGGTTGTGAATACGAGGGATTTGGGGGTGGTGATGAGTGGGTGGGGAGAATAGCTTAAATGACAAATTTCCAATTTCCAATGACAAATCAAATAATAGGAATTAAGAAAAATTTTCAATTTTCAATTTCTAATTTTCAAACAATTTTCAATTTTCAATTTTGTCATTTGTATTTGCATCTGTGGGGTAGTGATTGGAAACTGTTGTGGTATAATTTAGTTGTTGGAGGAAAATAAAAAATAATAAAAAAAAATATGAACAAAAAAGTGATTATCATTATTGCGGTGGGGGTTTTGATTTTGGGAGCATTGGGGATTTGGAAGTTTTGGGGAGGGAAGAGCGATTCCCCGGAGGAAAATACCAAGCAGGTTTATCAAGCGATTGTGGCGATTCGCGATCAGAAAAGTTCTGATCCAATTGAGGATGCGCGCAGTTCCCTCAAGGTGGGGGATGTGATCTTGATCAAAGCGGGAGAAAACAATCCTTGGTCGGACACAGAAAGAACAAGTAATTTAATTGTAAAGATAGAATTGAATCAAGAGGAGGCGCAAAAGCTCACTGAATCAGTAATGGAAAAATTAAGCAAGGATGAGAAGGACAAACAGTTGGATGCGATGAAAAAGAATATGGGGGAAAATGGAGGGCAAGTTGACGGAGAGGAGTTGAAAAGATATGAAGAAGAATTGAATAATCAAGAAAATGTGATCGTTTTGCGCAAGTATCGAATAAATTTCGGAAAAATTAATTTTAAACCGGAAGAATGGAAAGGTTCTCAGCCGTTTGACGACAATGTTTTTGATTGGAAGATTGTGGATGAAAAATAATTTTTTGTAAAAAAAATAAAATTTGGTTAAAAATGCAAATTTAAATTTAAGAAAAAATTTTACTTTTATGAAATCAAAAAAAATCAAAATTATTTTGACAGTCGGAATCATTTTTTTGGCGCTGGTTGGTATTTTCGGGCGCGACAAGTTTGTCGCTTTTGCTCAATCAGTGATTGATTCTTTTTCCGATACCTCAAAGGTGGATGACACTTGGAATGTGACGGTGGACACGGCGACGGGCGAAGTGAAGTTGGCTGAGCAGTCTTGCGATGACGGAACGTGGTTTTGCTCCGCTAGCACCACTTGCGCCAACACTTTGGGCGACGGGGATTATATTATCGTGGCGGATGAAAATGAAACTACGACCAAACAATGGAAAACCGCGTTGACTAATTGCGATTTGCCACAATGTGGAATTGATGGCGGACAAGACGGCGATAATCTGGTTGCCGACAACACAACAAATTTTGCTGAATATCCTGCCCGCGACGCTTGTGCGGCCAAAGGCGGACGTCTGCCAACTAGAACTGAATTGGAATGTATGTATACCAACCGGGCGACATTTGGAAATAATTTCGGTACTGGCAATTTCTGGTCCGATACCGAGTATAATACGAGTAATGTATGGAATATGAATTTCAATAACGGTACTACGACCAACTACAATAAGACTGATTCTCGCTACGTACGCTGTGTCCTCGGATGGTGATTTGGAATTTGGTTTGCCGAAGGCGGATTTGGGAATTTGGGGAAATTTGGGAGTTTAGGGGAGTTTAGGGATTTTAAATTTTATGGAGAATCAAAATAAAAATTTTTCGCGGCCGGGATATGAATATCTGGCGGCGTATCAATTGGGAAAAGTCATTCAGGATTTGACGGTGGAATTTTGCGATCAGTTTGTGGACAAAAAAAGCCGGACGCATGACCAAATGGTTCAGGCGGCAAGAAGCAATCCGCAAAATGTCGCTGAAGGTTTCACTGCTGAATCTCTGAAAAGCTATCTTTTTCTTGCCGGAGTGGCACGCGGTTCAAATGAAGAATTGGCGAAAGATTTTCAAGATTTTTTGCGTCAGCGAAATTTGGAAATTTGGGAAAAAAACTATCCGAAAGTTAGGGTTTTTCGGGAGTTTAGGGCGTGTTGGGTTTCCCCAACATCCATAAACACCCCAACCCTCCCCAACGATCCCGAACAAGCCGCGAACATGCTCCTCACTTTTTGCCAGATGGATGGATTTTTGCTTGGAAAACTCACTGAATCTCTCAAGAAAAAACACGAAACGGAGGGCGGGCTTACTGAAAAACTCTACCGCAAGCGCGTGGAATTTCGAAAAAAACACGGTTTGGGTGTTTGGGTGTTAGGGGTATTAGGGATTTTAGGGGTGTTAGGGGGAGTTGGAGTTCAATCTGCCAGCGCTGATTATTACGCCGAAGGCACGATGAAGTCGGAAAATATGCTTTCCGGGGCGACCGTAACTGCTATTACTGGATTTGACGCAACGGTCAATCTTCCGGCTGGCACTTCGGCGAGCGTGAGTTTCTCGCAGGATCGGGTGAATTTTTATTCTTCCGCCAATGTGGAAGGCGGGTGGGACACGCTAGCAAATGGGGCGAACAGCATTGATATTTCCGGTTTGAATTGGAGCGGGGGAAGTCTTTTCTACAAATTGAAATTGGAAACGACTGACCCGCTTGCCACGCCTGCCGTAAGCGAAGTTGAAATAACTTATGACGGAGAAGAAGTTCCGCCTGCCGGCGAGGCGCATTATTTTGAAGGACGGCTTCTTTCGACGGATTTGCTTTCCGCATCCAGAGGCGAGCTTTCCGGCAGTGATTATTTCGGCTACGCGATTTCCAGCTTGCCGTACGGAACTTTTGCTTACGCGCAGTTTTCCACAGACGGAACGAATTTTTATTCTTCCGACGGGACCGAAGGGGGCTGGGATACTCTTTCTTTCGGCGACCATTTGTCGCCGGAAACCGCTGTGAGCCTGTCCGCGCTCAATTGGAAAGGTCAAACGAGCTTTTATTACAAGTTGAAACTCGTTTCTACGATTGATAACAAAACAACGCCGATAATAAAAAAAGCCGGACTGCTGGCAATTGCAGCGCAGATGGGAACAGCTGGCGAAGGAACAGCAGTGCAACTCGGATCGGATTCCGGATATTGCGTGCCGGGCGACACTTCGCCTTGCGCCGCGCCGGTTATGCACCTGAAAATGGATGAAAAAGTTTCCGGCGACGCCAAAACCTTGTATGACATTTCCGGCAATGGGAATAATGGAACAATATATGACGGTGCAAATAACACCGGGATGGATTGCGCCGCGCGGGGAAAATATGGAAGTGGGTGCGAGTTTGATGGGGCGGATGATTATGCTGAAGTGAGTCAATCAGCCTCAATAAATAATCTAACTGCTTTTACATATAGCGCCTGGGTGAAAGCTGAAGAGGATAGCGGTTCACAAAATACTATAATAGAAAAGGGTGGTGGAAGCTCTGTTCGGAAGAGTTTATATTTAGGTTCTTCTTCCTCAAGCGGTAGTAGAACGGTTGTATCTCGTGTGGATACAGATGGAACTAATGCTCGATCAGTAAGTGCGGATGATACATATAATATCGGACAATGGGAGTATTGGACAGCTACTTATGACGACAGTGGGGATAGGAAAATAAGGATTTACAAAAATGGTCAAGAAATTGTTTATTCCACTCAAACGGCGGGAACGGGAACTCTTGTGGATGATTCCACTCTTAGAATTGGGATAGGGGCGACTCCCGGCACTCAATTTTATAAATTTACCGGTCAAATTGATGAAGCTAAAATTTACGATTACGTTCGCACGCCTGCCCAAATCGCTTGGGATTATAACAAAGGCAAGCCGATCGCCGAGTGGCGTTTTGATGAATCAAGCGGAGCGACCGCGCACAATTCCGTTTCCAACACCCTCCACGGAACGCTGTATAATATGGAAGACGGCGATTGGACGACAGGGAAAATAAATAACGCCTTGGATTTTGACGGGAGCAATGAATATGCGGATATCGGTGATACGAATTTGAATTTGAACGCGATCGGATTTTGGATTTTTGCCGACAGCGCTACGGATGACATAATAGATTTGGACGGAGGAACGCACACGATCACGATTTCCGGCGGAGAAATCACAGCCGGCGGATTTTCCAGTCCGACGATTTTTGTGGACGGGATGGAAGACGCAACCATCGCGACCGGCGCGTGGCATCACGTCTTTGTAAAAACAAACACCGCTTTTGAAGCGTCAAATATGGACATCGGCAGAATCGGAGCGGGATATTTTGACGGAAAATTGGACGATGTGAAATTATTTAATTACGCCCTCACGGATGAACAAGTGAAAATGGAGTACAGCGGAGGAGTGGTGAAATTTGGAGATTAAATTCAAAATTAAAAATTAAAAAAATGCTCAAACCCCACAATGATCTGTACGGGTACAAAAAATTGTTGACATACAAAAAAGCGGAAGAATTGCAAATGGAATGTTCCCATTTTACTCATTTATTCCCTTTTTCCAAAACCCTTTCATCCCTTGCTGATCAGATGGATCGTAGCGCAAGATCTGGAAAACAAAACATTGTCGAGGGCTGGAAACGGAATACGACGCGGGAATATTTTGATTTTCTCGGTTTTTCCATTGGCGCGATTGCAGAATTGGAAGAAGATTGCGATGATATTCTCCGTGGCGCTTATCCGGAATTGATAGGAATAAAGGAGATAATGGGAGAAATGGGAGGAAGGGGGGAAACGGGTGTCCATTCAAATCCCTTTAATTCCCATTTTCCCCATTCTCCAGCTTCTCAATCTTCTAATTTTCCTCATTTCAAAACCCTTTCAACCCCTTTTACCCTTTCGGAAGTTGAAAAGTTGCGGTTTTATCCTCTTGATTCGGCGTTGCCTCCTGTTGTAAGACTCAAACTTCGGTGCAAGGAGCTCAATTTTTTGCTCAAAAAATTGCAAGATTCTCTTGAGCAAAAAATGGGAAATGAAAATACGCTTTCCACCAAAGACAAATTCCGGATGATTGCCAGCAAAAAAAGGGAAGAAAAAGATGCGGAGAGGAAGATATTGGAAAAATGCGATATGATAAAATTGGAAAACGGGTTATTAATGAAAAGGGAAGAATGGGAAAAAGGGGGAAGAAAAGAGAGGTTGTGGGAATGGAAATGAACCCTTTCATCCCTTTAACTCTCATTTGACCCTTTTTAGTAATTCAAAATTGAAATTAAGGTGTGGTAAAATGAAGTTAAGAATCAAGAATCAAGAATTAGGAATCAAGAATCAAGAAAAATTTTCAATTTTCAATTTCTAATTTTCAAACAATTTTAAATTTTGGAATTTATGAATTATAATCCGGAAGAAAGAATGATAAGATAAGGATGGGAAGAGTAGCTCGAATGATAAATTTCCAATTTCCAATGACAAAGTAGAGATGTGAAATGATAAATATTATTTTTTTATTCAGTTTTGCGGGTTTGCATTTAAGTTCTTTTTTTTATATAATAAAGTCATTGAATTATTAACAAAAATAAGAGTCTATTTGTATGGATTCTTGGAGAGTAAAAATATGGAAATAAAGATAAACAAAGATCAATCAGACGGCGAGCGCGCCAGCAAGAATATTGAAAAATTCGTTACTTCCGCAGAAAGTAACGCCAGTAATTATTTTCCGCCAAAAAACAAGGTCGTCCAGAATGCTCCTGCTTCGGAAATGAAAAAAGAGAGCAGGGAAAAATCAAATCCAAATAGATTTTTTGGAAATATATTAGATAAGGTTATTGGATTTGCTATTTTTATGATTTTCTTGGGTGTTCCTTTGTTTTTTGCGGGAATTACTTTTCAGGGAACAGCCTTTGAAAAACAAATCTATTTCTATTTCTGGCTCCTTCTTGGATTGGTTGCATGGCTGGCAAAAAGCATCAAGACCGGAGAGATGAAAATTCGAAAAACTCCGCTAGATATTCCAATTCTTTTGTTTTGGATTACCTATCTTTTATCAATGCTATTTTCTGTTGATCGCTGGCACAGTTTTTGGGGATTTTTTGGCGACCCATCAAGAGGATTCCTTGGAGTAACAGCTTTCGTAGTGGCGTATTATTTCTTCTTTTCCCACATTACCAAAGACAGGTTGAAATTGATCTTAAGCGCCATCATCGCTAGCGGAACAATAGTTTCCTTGTGGACAATTGCCCGCTTGCTGGATTGGCAAATTTTTCCTAGCGTGATTGCTGAAAATACTCCGGCTAGTTTGATTGGATCTTTTTCCGGACTGAACGTGTTTATGGGAGTTTTCATCATTTTAGCTGTCGGAGCTGTTTTGAAAATTGCTTCATCCGAGGAGATGAAAAAAACAAATAGAATAATTTTGATGTCAGTACTTTTCGTGACTATTATTCTTGGAGCGGTGGCTTTTGTTTTGCTTCAAGGGTTTACCTTTTGGCCGGCAATATTAGCTGGAAGTGGAATTTTTTCTCTTTATGCTTTCTCTCGAGTTATCAAAATACCGATTCATTGGATATGGCTTCCAATGGCATCCTTTGCTTTATTTCTAGCTATTTTTATGGTGGGAAATATGAATTTGTCCCGCGTAAGCCTGCCGGCGGAAGTAAGTCTTTCATATAAAATGTCTTGGGATATTATCAAAGGAGGATTGAAAGAAAATGCCATCATTGGATCAGGACCGGCGACATATGGATATGCTTTTTCCAAATTCAAGCCTCAGGATTTCAATTTGAATCAGTTTTATGATGTCCGTTTTTATCAAGGATCAGGATTGTTTCTTGAAGCGGTGCCAACAATTGGAATATTGGGAACTATTATTTTCCTTCTGCTGATGTTTTCTTATTTGAGCGTTTCTTTTTATTTGATTTCACGAGAAAAGGATAAAAACAAAACTATTTCATTGGCATTTTTCTCTGCATCAGTAGCTTTGATCTTGAATATTCTTTTTTTCAAAGCTTCCGGACCGATCATTGTGATTGGATTTTTGGCATCAGTAATGGCATTGATATCAATTATTCTGGAGAGCGATGCAAAGCTTGATTATTTCAATTTGTCGCTCAAAGCTTCTCCGAAATATGCTCTTTCCTTGGCTTTTGTTTTTGTGGTTCTCAGCAGTGCGATTGTGTTTTCTTTCGTTTATCTGGGAAAGATTTTTGCCAGTGATGCTTTGGCGGGAATGGCAGTTAAAGAGAGTGATGTCAACCGAGAAGATGCGGTTGTGAAAATGCAAAGATCAATCCAACTTAATCCAAAAGAAGGGCGCTACTATACTCGCTTGGGACAGGAATATCTGATTTTGGCTAATCAGCAAGCTATCGGCAAGGATGCGAAAAATAATGCCGATGCGATTACGAATTATCTTCGAAATTCCATCAATCTTTTGAGCAAGGGGAAAGA
>JALNYX010000029.1:8743-10521 GCA_023229615.1 Candidatus Moraniibacteriota bacterium | reverse complement strand
AATGGCTCACGTGATTTATGCAGTTTGGAAAAATGGAGAATTTTTTGAAGATAAAAGAAAAAGCATCCCAACCATTGAATGATTGAGATGCTTGACAGAGATATAGTTAGTTAGACGATGTAAATTTATTTTCTTTTTTAAATACGCTTTTTATTCTAAATAGCTTAAATAAGTTTTTTTGTTTTGGATTTTGGGCAGAGGGGTCAGGGGTGAATGCCCAAAATTCAAAACTCCTTATTGGTCGTTTTTCTGTTTTGGCTTTTTATATAAATCTAATCCAAGAAATGACAAGTCTAATTTTGTCATCTCATTATTTAGTTCTTTTGGATGAAAGCAACTCTGATATGATACGAATGCGCCTTTATCATTTAAAACTCTTTGTATTTCTCTGTTTATTTCGTCAATGTATCGAAAATTTCCATCCAAAACATTGGCATCTATTCCTGAAATGAAAATACTTACGGAATTATCCGGCAATCTTTTTAAAAATGTTAGCATGTCATCTGCGCTAAAGCTTGCTGATGCTGCACTTGCATCAACGATATGTTTTCTTTCTGCAATCTTTTGAATTGATTTATTTCTCTCATCAGAATAAAATCCATTGCCTTCTACAAAATTGTTACCATGATACATATCTACGCCAACATACCCCTTTGCGCCTGCAAGGCTGATGAAGTCATAACCTCTGGCATGATAACCGCATCCCAAATCAACAACAATTTGATCCTTGAATTGACTAAAAACAAACCCGGCTGTATCCTCTCCTCTTACCGCAAATATAGCATCCCTATTAAGATCTTTCTTTTTTTGAATTTCCTGCCATTGTTCTTTATCCTTACAAGATTCTAGTGCTTTTGAAATAATGTCTAATTGTTGAGAATTTTCTTTTCGCAAAAAATATCCATCGAAATAACTGTCTACCAAACCATCCTCAGAAAAAAGCTCATTAGCATATTCATCATTTAATTCTCTTCCGCTTCTATCATTAATCCCGACTTTAATTTCAGATTCCGGCTTAATACCTGGAATTAATTCCTCTAACGAAATCAACAAGCTTTTCTTTTCCTGCTCAATACTATTTTCCATATCAATAATTTTTTCCGCCTCTGAATAATTTTTAGCTTCGCCTTCTTTAATTTTTTTTTCCATTTCCAATGATACATCTTTCGCTTGATCAAATGAAAATCTTTCCATATGTTTACAATTATTAATAAATCGTTTTCGCAGCCTCAGCGAAGAAAACACCTTTTTACCCCTATATAAATAGATAAAAAAACTTATTTTTCCTTATTATAAAAAGCGAATTTAAAAAATAAAATAAATTTATTTCGTCTAACTAGTTTTATCCGTACCTGCCGATAATTTGGCTCAAATTAAGGTTTGTGGTATGATTTTGATGTAATCATAACCGTACTATGAATACATATTATCACAAAGACAAAAAAACAACAACGGAAGAAAGAGACCCCCTGCGCAACCTGGAACAGGAACTGAGAATTCGCGGTTTTAGCCCGAGAACTATTGAATCATATTTGGCTTATAATAAGCTTTTTTTACAATTTTCTAACAAAAGTCCTAAGGAAATAACCAATGATGATATTCGCCGATATTTGATTTCTCTTAAAGACAAGAATTGTGCCAATTCAACATTAAATGTCGCGCTTAACGCTCTGAAATTTTATTATCGCCAAGTTTTAAAAAGAAAGTTTTTCTTTGACATCAAAGGCGCTAAAAAAACCAACTATCTTCCAGTGGTTTTAAGTAAAGAAGAAATTGAA
>JALNYX010000029.1:0-8733 GCA_023229615.1 Candidatus Moraniibacteriota bacterium | reverse complement strand
TGAACGCATGCTTGCAAAAACAAACAATCCCAAGCACAACTTCCTAATATCATTGATGTATTCAGCTGGCCTGCGGGTTAGCGAGGCAATTAAAATCCGGATGCATGATTTTGATTTAGACAGGAAGATGATCATGGTACGCCAAGGCAAAGGGCAAAAAGATCGCTACACGCTTTTATCGGAAAAACTTGTCCCAATTTTAAAAAAGCAATTAGCTTTGAAAAAGCCCGGTGATTATTTATTCACTGGAACTGGCGGATGCGGACACCTAACTCCTGAAAGTGCTGAAAAAATAATTAAAAAAGCGGCGAGTCTGGCTTGTATTACCAAAAATATTTCTTGCCACAGCCTGCGGCATTCTTTCGCCACTCACCTGCTGGAAGCCGGGACTAGCATTCGCTATATTCAAGAGCTTTTGGGGCATGCGCGCCTGGAAACAACACAAATTTACACCAAGGTTGCCCGCAATAATCTGCAAAACATTAAAAGTCCACTGGACTGAAAAATATGAGAATTAAAAACATCGCCGACATCCAAAAAGAATATCTTCAAAAGGTCGACTCTCTCGATCTAGAGCTTATTATCGCCCATACAATCGAAAAGTCGCGGGAATTCGTTTTGGCGCACCCGGAATATTCATTGAACAATGAACAACGATCAATGATCAATAAACTAGCCGACCGTCGATTGAAGCATGAACCGATAGCGTACATTCTCGGACATAAGGAATTTTTCGGGTTGGATTTTTCCGTCAACAAGCACACTCTTATTCCCCGTCCCGAAACCGAACAACTCGTTGAACTTGCAATTCAAGAATCAACGAATGAGAATCAAGAATTAAGAATTATTGACGTGGGTACCGGAAGCGGATGCATCATAATCTCAATTGCAAAGAACAATGAGCAAGGAACAATGAATAATGTAAAATTCTATGCAACGGATGCCAGTGAGGAGGCTTTGAAAATAGCAAAGCGAAATGCTTTGGCGCACAACGTCAACAAAAAAATAAAATTCCTCCAAGGAAACCTCCTTACTCCGCTTATTGGAAATTGGAAATTAGAAATTGGAAATTCCAGAATAATAATTCTGGCGAACCTCCCCTATCTCTCAAAAGAAATATATACTTCCACATCTCTTGATGTAAAAAATTTCGAACCGAAATCCGCACTCTTCAGCGCGCACTCAGGACTCGCGCATTATGAAGAATTATTTGCACAAATAAAAAAGTTGCTAACTGAAAATTGTCAGTTATCGGTTATCTTAGAATTCAGCCCGGAACAAAAATCTTTACTGGAAAAAATAATTCCCGAATATTTTTCCAAAGCGGAAATAAAATTTAACAAAGACCTGTGCGGATTGTGGCGCATATGTGAAATTGAAATAATGACAACAATAATTGCAGAAGCGACCATATAATAAAAAACTTTTACCCATCGCAAGAATCAAAAAAGGCGCCGTTCCTCACGCAAAAACCCGCTATTTTAGCGGGTTTTTGCTTGAAGAACTAAATGACTTTAATAAAAGTTATTTCTTTCTTTTTGTAGCCTTTTTCTTTGTAACTTTTTTTACGGCTTTCTTTTTGGTAACTTTTTTTGCTACCTTCTTTTTTGCTACTTTCTTAACTGCTTTCTTAACTGCTTTCTTAACTGCTTTCTTTTTTGCTGCCATAATGTTCACCTCCTTCTTTTTTTAAAAAGTTTTGTCTGGAATTTTTTCCATTAGACCTTTCGTTTTAATTTTTATTTTTATCTCAATCTCTCAAATTTTGTTTTTTGTTTTGGAAAATATTTTTTTAAAAAAAGTTTTAAAAATATTTTTTCTTTCTACCTTATAATTATAAAACATATTTTTTTTTATGCAAGTCTTTTTTTAATATTTTTTAAAAAACATTTTTATTTGCAACATTTGCAGACAAAAATAAGCTATCGAAAATTAAAAAATAACAATAACTACGCAATTATAAATTTATTTTTCATATCATCTTATTGCCTGTGAAAAAAATAAAACATTTTTGATGATTACTTGATAAATTTTTATACTCCGCAATTCTCGCTATATTTTAAAAACGAATGATTGATTATTAATAATTTATCAACGCAATAAAAATTACACCTAAAAACACTGTTTTTGTCCAGTGTTGACTAGTCGGCTGTGTAAAGTTAGAATTAGAGAACAAGAATCGGTCGAAGATTATACCTGTTAAAACAGGCAAGCTTCAACGAAAGCTGAACCTTAACAATTAATGTTCTGTCAAAAGAACGAACTAGAAAGGAAGGTGAAAATCATGGAAGAAAATCAAAACCAAGAAGATGATTTTATGGAAGAACAATCTGGAGTAAAATCATGGATACAAGAAAATTTGCGCATCATCATTAGTGTTGCGATTGTTGTAATAATCGCAGGAGGAATTTATTCCTACGCGAAACGATCACCAGCTGACGACGGGTTAAATATCCTGGAAGAAGATCAATTGTCGCTAGATGGCAATCTTGATGAAACAAATTCCGAGGATGAACCTGTTGCTACAGAAGAAGATGTTGTCGTTGATGAAGTAAAAGATAGCGGAGAAACAGCAGAGCCTGCTAAGCAAGAAACAGTTCCTGCGACTGAATCAAGCAAAGAAACCAACGGTTCCTTTATTGAAACAGCACAGCAAGGAGATGGATTGACTCACTTAGCCAGAAAAGCGTTGGCCGACTACCTGGAAAAAAATCCGGATTCTCAATTAACAGCAGAACATAAAATCTTTATTGAAGATTATCTGAGAAAAAATGTTAACCACGATGGAAAAGTTTTCGTTGGATCATCAGTCGAGTTTTCAAAAGATCTTATCAATCAAGCGATTGGACAGTCCAAGAAACTTAATGACAACCAGCTAAGAAATCTACAGAAATATGCAGCTATGGTACCTTCGTTATCTTGATGCTAAAATCAAAGTTAAATTAAATTTAAAATGTTCTTTTTATAACATAAAACCCCGTAACAACGGGGTTTTATGTTATAAATTTTTTATTTTTGAATAATTTTTCCGCCTACATTAATATTGAGATTCTTGACCGTTCCCGCTGAAAGCTCCAGCACTTTATCCGCAAAAACTGGCGGGGTTATTACTCCTTGAAAATTATGAGAAACATTATTTTCAATGTACACAATGTCATCTCCTGAAATCCAAATTATATCAATAGGAAACTGCATATCTTTCATCCAAAAACTATACTTCCCAGGATCATCAAATTCGAAAAGCATTCCACATTCTCCACAAAGAGATTTTCTTCCTCCAAGTCCCTTTTCTCGCGTTTCGGCTGTTTTAACAATCTCCACTGAAAATTCCTTTCCGTCAATGACAATCTTTTCACTCTCCGGATCAATAGAATCAGCTTTATTAAAAAAAATTACAGGAAGTGCAAAAAAAATTCCAGCAAGAACAACCCAGACCCATATATATTTTTTATTTAATTGCATCAAGTTTTTCTTTTTTTAACAATTGCTTGTCGACAAAAAACATCATTATTAATGATAATGCAAAAACCATCAAAATTGCAACCATCTTACCAAGCGCTCGGGTATTAAGTGCAATTACTACAATAATTCCCGTAATTACATAAAAAAGAATAGCGATTTTTTTTTGCGACCATCCCAATTTCATCAAGCAATGATGAAGATGCCGGTTATCCGAAGAAAAAGCAGAAGATCCGGATTGAATTCTCTTCCAAATAACCCATACTGAATCGGCCAGAGGAAGTGTCATAACCAACAAAGTAGTGGCTATCTTAGCTCCGGAAAAAATCGCCAAAACCGCCAAAATAAATCCCATAAAAATCGACCCGCTCGTTCCAGCCATTATTTTTGATGGATGAAAATTAAAAATTAAAAATCCCAAAACCGCTCCCGCCAAAATCGCCGCCAAAATCGCCATCGGAGGCTGATTAACCTCCGGCTTCAAACTGACAAAAATTATTGCAATCGCTCCAAGAAAAGTTATTCCCGCGCTAGCTCCATCAATTCCATCGAACCAATTCATCGAATTCATCATCACCACCATCCAAGTTATTCCCAAAAACAAACTTGCAATTGAAAAATCAGCACTAGTAAATTCAACAATGCCCCCGAATGGACTTGTTATATATTCAATACAAACTCCAAAAATAAAAATTAAAATAGCAGAGCATATTTGAAAAAAAAGTTGTTTTTTCCAATCAAGATTCAGAAAATCATCCAAAATTCCAAAAAACAATATCAAAAAAGCCGCTACTACCACCCCCCACAAAGGATGCACAACAACCAAATTTTCATCAAGAAAAATAGCACTGACAAACGCAATAATAATAGCCGCTCCGCCGAAACGAGAAATACCTTCTTTATGAATATGATGCTTCTGGACTTTTTTTGGAAACAAAGAAAAGTTTTTTGCCAAAAAAATAAAAAATAATGTCAACCCGGATGAAACTAACAATGCCCTTAAGAATGGCAACAAAAATAGTTCGTGGTTCATATGCGTAAGTTAATAAATCTAACGCGAAAGAAAATAATTTACTTCTTTTTAATTTTTTCCGTTACCCAGAACTCTCCGAAATATTTTTTTATCAATAATCTTGTTTGAGATTCAATTGCCGGCATAGCACCTAATGTAGGAGCGATAATAGGAACCAAGAGCCACTGAAGAAGCATATTTATATATTTCTTCCTTGAATATTTTTTCGGTCTTTCAGGCATCAAAATGAAGCTCAGTGACATTGAAATAATAAGTCCCATCATCGCCAAATTCATCAAGTAGCGGGTGACGAAAGGAAGATTATGCGCCAAAACTTTTTCATTAAAACTTGTTCCGCCAAAAATGAGGGGCATCCATCCTAAAATCGCCAGAATAAAAGGAGCTGTCGCCCAAGAATGATGACCTTCCAGCATTTCAAACGCTGTCTTGAGTTTTTTGCTCAACTTAATCTTTTTATTAGGCCAGATGGAACGCATAATTATCGGAAAATTTTCAACTCCATATGCCCATCTCCTTTTCTGCTTATATTGATTTTTAATCGTTTTCCAATATGTTTCAGCAAGAACAGCATCCAGGGATATAGGCAAATAAATCGGAGTTACTTGATAATCTCCATCGAAATAAGCAAAACATTTCCAATAAATTATCGAATCTTCACTAATCATATTTACCGGCCAAAAATCCACTTTTGCCAAAGTATAAAATGGTTCACTGTGAGAAGAAAAAGTAACCATCTCTCTGCGCGTGCTTTGATACATATGCCAAAAAGAAGAACTGGTAACAATCACTCGGACGAAAGCATTGGTATCCCAAAGATTATTGTGGTACATCGGAAGTGGCTGATATGAGCGTTGTAATCTTTTTGGATCGGTAATATACGCATACGTCAGCGCAGCAAAATATTGCTTATGGCACACACTATCACAATCAAAATTAGAAAATATAACTCTTTTATGATCGATATCACGTTCATCCAAATATTTCACCAGTTTTCTGGCCGCATATGTAGCATTGGATGCCTTGCACTTCATTTCATCATCTTTGACTTCGTGTGTTGTTACTAAAAAATCACGGAAAACTCCCTTGAATTTATTTTTCAAATATCTGACTTTTTCCGTTCTATGCGCTTCATCTTCTCTTTCCTCGGTAGCTAAAAGAATTATTATCTGCTGGTTGGGAAAATTCGAATCAGCCACAGCTCTGAGAGCCGGCTCAATAATCTCCTTTGGCTCGCCTGCCGTAGGAAGCAAAACAACATGGACAATCTTTCTCCAATCCCAAATATCATCCTTCTGACTCTCTAGTGCCATCACTTCTTTTAAATATTTTTCCCAGCGAACAATCTCTTTTTTTATTTTCATTCTCTGCCTGAATTTCCCGCGTCCTGCCCAGCCAATCTCCTTCAAACTACTACGAAAAGATTTTATCTTTTCTTCTATTTTACCAGCATATTCAACCGGATTTGATATATTTTGGCATCGTTGCCACCAATCAATCAATTGACCCTCTTTTAATTTTTTATAAGCGACCACGGAATATGTTGAAATATATACAGTTCGATAAATCCAATAAATATCAAAAACAATGACGAAAATCGCCACCCAAACAGGAAGCAAAAAAGAAAACAAAAACATTCCAATCAAAGTCGCCCAAGTTAAAATACCCGGGATCATTTCCAAAATACGCTGAACCCTCCTCTCTTTTGGAATTTTAGTTTTCGGATTAGGAAAAACAAACATAAAATTATTACAACAAAATCTTAATAATTAATCAGAGCTATCAAAATACTGGAAATAAGAATTCCAGCTTCAATAATAAAAGATGCAAGCATCAAACAATAAGATGCTATTCGCTCTTTTTGACCATAAAAATACAACGCCAGAAAAAGGTTGACCAGAGCGAAAAACAATCCCATCGCCGGCATTATATATATTTGCCACCAGTCCCCAATCAAATCGACTCCAAAATAAACATTATAATGCAATATTACCGGAGAAGACGATTTCTCAATAAAAATAGTAAGGATAATAAAGCTTGCCAAATTCAAAATCAAAATGGCGAGCAAAAGAAAAAAAACGATTGGATTTTTAAAAAAATCTCTATCGAAAAAAGATTTAAATTTTTCAAAAAAATATAATTTCAAATTATTCGGAAAACATCGCCTTTTTTACTTTCGATATTTTAAAATTACTTCTTAATCCCTTCAATAAAACGCTTCAGTTTCGGGAGCTTGTTCACAACCTCGTCATGCGGACTTTCCAAAAAATCAAGTAAAAAACGATCCAACATATCCAAGCGATATTTCAATTCTTCTCCGCTGACCAAAACGTATCGAATTTCTCTCCCGATTTCCGCTTCCAAATTATTCATCAAACTTTTCAATTTACTCTTATTCACATTATCCGCCGCCAGAATCATATCCGCTTTACTCTTTGGATAATTCAAAAAAACTCCGCTTATCAAGGCCAGCTTAACATCTCCGATGCCGTTTATTTTTTTAAGACTCCTACATTGTGGGAAAACATTTGCTTTCGAAATCAAACTTTTCAACTCTGGGTAAAAAGGAAAACTCGCATTTGCCGAATAAACCTTCCTTCCCTTCTTGTTTCTTTCATTCAAAAACTTAATCTTCGAAAGAACATTCAGCTCCCGCCTAACATCACTGCTTTTCAAAATATTTCTGCTTGAAATATCCACAGCCGAAAAACTTTCATTAGGATTGAGTAGAAAAAATCTAATTATCCTTGTTTTGGCCTTGGACCCGAACAAATTTTCCAGTATTTCTGACATATTTTTATGCTTTATGCTTATTTATAGGCTAAAACAAGTATAATATCAATAACACAAAAAGTAAACCCCTTTCTTGTGTGGCATTTTTTTGTTATAATATAAAAAGCCATGTTAGAAAAAAGAAGATCCAAAAAAAGAAAAACTCGAGAAATGGAGAAAATCATCTCTGATATTTTAGTTGTGGCCGATCATGAGTTAAAACCATATATAGAGATGTTAAATTACGCTCCGGAAAACATAACACAAAAATCTCTCGGAAGATTATTGGGGTTTTTTGAGATAAAAGATGAAAATGAAGATTCCGCTTATATTGTAAATTTTCTTGCATCCGTAATTAAAAAAGAATATTTTATCAATACCAAAAGAGGTCCCATAGAAAGTTTTGAATCCTCTTTGAATAAAACGAATTTGGCTCTTGCTGAAATAGCCAAACACGGGAATGTGAATTGGCTTGGCAAGCTTGATAGCGCTTTGTGCGCCATTGAAGGAAATAATATATATTTCAGCGCTTCCGGAAATGGCAAAGTTCTCTTGATGCGAAATGGAAATATCAGTGAAATAAGCCAAGGATTAGCAGAACCAGAAGATGCTGAATCGGATTATTTGAACCCGATGAAAACATTCACTAACGTTTCCAGCGGAAGACTTGAAGATGGCGACAAAATAATCATTACCACTGATGATATTTTTCATATTTTTTCCTTAAATGAAATAAAAAAAGGAGCCTTGCAATTTCCACGGGAAAAATTCGTACAATTCATCAAAACAGCGCTGATCAATGAATTGGAAATCGCCGGAACTATCATCATCGATATCTGCAAGAAAGTTGAAATACCCAAAGAGTCCGTATCCATTCCCTTAAATGAAACCGAAAGAACAGAAGAAATTGAACTAAATGCTTTTAGCAGTGCGCTTTTTGATGAAAAAAATAAAAAACGAAACACACCGGGACACATCAAGGAAAATCTTGAAATTGAGCCGATCAAGAGCGATGAAAATAGTGAATACACGGATAAAAAAACTGGCCATATTTATCTGAAAGAAGATAACCACAACATTAAGACAGAAGTCGAAGCAAATCATCCCCTGAAAGAATACGCACAAGAAAAATTTTCCGACTTTTCATACTGGATAAAAAATGACGGAAAAAAAACACTCGCACAATTCGCAAGAAAAATAATTCAACAAATACAGCGCCACTGGAAACTGCTGAAAAATTTATCCGTTAAAGCTATTTTAAGATGGAAAGAAAATCGCCTAAGGAGAAAAGAAATCCAGGAACAACTATCCAAAGCGCAATTCTCAACTCCCGTTTCGCATCCAATATCTCAAACAATAACTCAAAATAATCAAGGGAATATTCCCGCAAAAAAAATCAGACTTCAAAAAATTAATTTTTCAATGGAGATTTTCGGAAATATTGCAATTACAACCAAGAAATTCTTCTCTTC
>JALNYX010000028.1 GCA_023229615.1 Candidatus Moraniibacteriota bacterium | reverse complement strand
CGGAGAAAAACTGGATATTGATTATTTAAAACCGGAAAAAGAAATTTTTGAAGAAGTTAAAAAAGCTTTTGAGAAATGCGGAACGAGCGCCTTGAGTCCAATACACAGGCAACTGAAAGGAAGATACGATTACGACACAATCCGATTGGTGAGGGTGTTTTTGGATTGAAGAAATAAAAAAAATCCTGGAAACTGTGCTGTCATATTTGACAGGTGCGATGAGTTTTCAGGATTTTTTCTGCGGAACTTTAGTGCATTTTAGATAAAGTGCACTCTAATTCATTTAGGAATACCGGTTTTTGGATGCAGAGTATTTTGTGTTGTTTGGAAAAATTCAAACACTCCTCTGAGATGTAGCCAGTAATAAGAATAATTTTTTTTTCAATTCCCGGATATTCTCCTATGGCCAATTTGCAGATATCCAGACCAGTTATAGTAGGCATTCCAACATCCAGGATAATGGCATTAAAATTTTCAGATTCTATTTTCGATAAAGCTTCTTTTCCGTTAGATGCGATTGCCACCTCCCATCTTTCTTCAAAAAAAGCCTTGAATATCTCCAGAATTGTCATTTCATCATCAACTACTAAAATCCTCTTCTTTTTGTTTGACATTTTTCTTCTCCCTTTCAAGGAACTACTTGAAAATTTCCCTCATCATTTCGTTGTTAATTACTACGAAAAATATATTTTAAAATTTCCCGATTATTTTTTACTGAAGTATTTCATTTGTGTATATTAAGAAATAAAAAATATTTTCGAAAAATCGTCGCCTTCGCCGAAAAACAAAATATCAACATAATCATCAAAACCGAACACGAAAAAGTTATGGCGGACATCGCCCTCCTAAAATCATTTCGCGGGAAATAAAAAAGGCAGGGGCTATATTAAGCTCCCTGCTGATTTATTTTTATTAGCCTTGATTATCGTTGATTATTAATATGCTTGCCACTAAGCAATCCCTCCATTAAGCCCTTCCAGTTTTTTATTAATTTTTCGTCCTCCACAATTAATGCATTGTAGCATTCCGGATAAATCATTACATCGCCCACAGTAAAAGGGGCGCCATTAGAAGATCCCATCCAAAGATCAAATGCTTTGCCAATAGCATCTTGATGATGATTTGCATCTGTAATGATTCCAATTTTCTTTACTCCATACTGCAATGCTTTTAATACAATTACGAGACCAGTGGCTGCTTCAACGCAAACTTCTTCATCATGAGGCGAAGGAAGATTTACATCGGTTAATACAATATCAAATTCTGCAAGATTCATGCTTGGTTTGTCATGCCAACAATCACGAAATGTCTCAAAGAAATCAATGAAACTTTCCATAATAGTTAGGTCATGATCTGATAACTGCTTTCTTGCAGCTTCTTGATGAATAGGATTGTCTTCGATAATTAAAATTTTCATAGCAACCTCCTTCTCAGTTTTTATTAATAACATCTATGGCCCTTGCCTGAACTTCTTCATCAAGCTCGCTTATTTTGAAAAACAACTCATTCTCCATGCCAAGATAAATAGATTGAATAACCTTATCCATAATTGCAACTACACATTTACAATTATGAATTTCTCTCCCAGTATCATTAGCAGAAAATAACCTCATTACAAATTGCCTCTACTCTGTCATGGCAAATCTCCTTGCACTTTAAGTCTGCTGCCTGTTTAATTATTAAAAAACTTCCTGAGTTATATTAAGATTTTTCATCTTAACGAGCTATTATATTCCCAAATCAACAAAATGTCAATAATTTCGTGTATTTTATTGATATATTCACAATATTGCTTTAAAATAAGCCTTATATCACTCTAAATATTGACAATTTTGTCGTTGTTTGCTAAAATAGCAGTAAATATGAGTCTAGAAAAAGACCTACAATCTATCGGCCTGGAAGAAAAAGAAGCCAAAATATACTTGGCCGCTCTTGAGCTTGGGTCGACCAATATCCAAGATCTAGCCGAAAAGGCGGACATCAAACGCAGTACGGTCTATGAGATTTTGAAAAAACTTGAGCCGATGGGTCTGATTACTGAATCCATCAAGGGTAAAAGGAAAACATACATCGCTTCCGGACCGGAAAAACTCAAAAAAAATATCAAAGAAAAAGAACAACTCCTAAATCATATCCTTCCCGAGCTAAAATCTTTAAACAACACCGGAAATATAAAACCCAAGATAACTTATTACGAAGGCCGAGACGGACTCCGACAAATTTATAATCTAGCGCTCGAAACCACCACCAAAAAAGTTGATTGGGTTTCGCCTATTCGGGCAGTCATGGACACAGTGGGTGAAAAATTTCTAGAAGAATACATCGAAAAAAGAGCCAAAGAAAAATACTGGATCCGCTCCATCCAAATCACCGAGCAACAAGTGGACACTTACAAATACCTAGACCCGACAACTTTTGACAAAACCTACCGCCGCGTAAAATTTTCTCCGCCTGGACTAGACATTCCCAACACCATGGCTATTTGGGACAACAAAGTGGCTGTCATTAGTACCCGCAAAGAAGGCTTCGGCTTCATCATCGAAAGCGCCGATTATACCCGATCAATGAAAGTTTTCTACGATCTCCTCTGGAATGCCAGTAAAACCTACGGTGAACTTTTTGACAGTAAAGATAGCAACAGCGAAAACAAAGAAATATCCAAAGACGATGCTTATTGGGAATAAAAACCGTCTCGTAATTTAAATTTACCCATATATTCAAATATCATTCCCTTGAAAAAACTTATTAGTCAAATATATGCATATGCACAATATTGACTAAAATACGGCTTGTTGGTATTATTGTGGTATATTTTTGATTTAAATATAGATTAAGCAATGCAAAAAATTTCCTTTTCAAAAAAATCACAAAACCTGCTTGAAAATTTCATCGAATCCGACACCTTCACCGCCACTGCCGGTAAATTTTTATTAATGACATTGGCGCTAGGCGGAATTGTCTTCGCCGGAGCACTTGCTCCCGGCATCTTGCTGGCCACAAAAAAGAAAAAGCATTTTCATAAATACAATCCAAAACAGCTTCAAAATGCTATCTATAACCTCAAGAAGAGAAATCTAATTGAAATCATTCAAGAGGGTAATGCCAAAACAAAAGTCCGTCTCACTAATAAGGGCAATGAGCGAGTCCGCGAATTTTGTTTTGAGACATTGAAGATAACCAAGCCGAAGCGCTGGGATGAAAAATGGCGGATTCTGATTTTTGATATACCCACCAGCCCTAAGATATATAACCAGGCACGCAATGCCTTGCGAGAAAAAATAAAAAAGCTGGGGTTTTACCAGATGCAAAAAAGCGTTTGGGTCTGCCCCTATGAATGCGAGGATGAGATTCTTTTTGTTGCCGAAGCCTTCAGCGTCCAAAAATATATCGAGATCATCACCGCCGAAAAACTTCTGCATGAAAATTACCTCAAGAAAAAATTCAACTTAAATTAAGTTTCACTAAATTAAATATCCTTCTTATCTGCCAATTAGTCAAATATGTGCATATGCATAAAATTGACCAACAAGCTAACTTTAATGATACATAATTATTATCATTTTTGTTAACAATTTTGCATTATAATCAAGACCGAACATGAAAAAGTCGTATCCGACATTAATCTTCTAAAATCCTTTCGCGGGAAATAAAAAAGGCGGAGAACTATGATAAGTTTTCCACCTTTAGCAAAGCATATGCCTTGGCTATATTTCAAATGTTATATCTTCAAGACTGCCATTGGGCGCATCATACCTTGAAAATAATTCTTCCGCCGAAAGACATACGAGGCATTGTTTAAAGACATTTATACACCCAGCACAAATATCCCACTTAACAAACCTTACTTTATAGCATCCATCTTTTTCACTAATATGACTTCGCATTGGAAGACTTGGGACATCCGGCTCCCATTCCCTTGGTGATTCATTATTTATTTGCGCTAATATACTTCTCAGTATTTCTCGCCTCTTCTCTTCTTCGCCAGTATGATATGTCGGCGGAGAAATGCTAAAATTTCTTTTCATCACTATCTCTACAACATCATTCCATGAAAGAGAGTTTATTGCATTGAGAGCTCTATTTTTTTCAGCCGTCCTTATTCCTTCCTCTATTTCAGAATATCTACCTGGCAATTGCTCTTTCACTCTTTGAGCCAACAAACCAAGAGCATTCCCATAGCTCACATTAGAATCCATACTTCCTCCCCCCGATATTTATCTTTGGCCTCGGGTGCGGGCGATTATATTTTATTATCAAAGAATTTCTCCTATGAATTCACTACTCTAGCGAACTCAATGAGAGGGGCAAGAAAGTTAGATTCAACTTTCTTGCCCAAACCCTAATCACCTCCTCCTTTCCTGTGTCGTAGTTTGCTCGCCAGTCTGAAAATTTATCACAACCCGATATTGCCACCGGCGTTCACCTTTATAATCACCGATAACAAATTCGGCTTCAATTTGTTGCCCGCCCGGATTGACAAAAAAACTTTCTAGGCTTTTAAAGAAAAACTCTCCATTATACAGGCGCACTGAATGACAACAGTCAAGTCTTTGAACAGTGACATATCTATCATCACTAACACTTAAAGCAAAGCCATTGCTTGCAGCCACAACCCGCTCACTAGTTCTATACAATACTTCAATTTTTGATATTTCAGTATTATTTTCCATGGTCGTTCTCCTTTTGAAAGATTGTGCCCGCAGGTGGGCTGAGGTGATATTAAGTTTGAAGGTACTGATGTCATGTTTCTTTTGCTGTTCTCATCATAACTCCATAGTATAGCATCATTCGGACACTATTTCAATAGTTTACTTGATATTTTAGTAATTCTGTGCTAAAATTAACTTATGAGTATAATATTTAAAAAATGAACCTCACAGAACTCGACAAAAAAATCCTTTTTGAGCTGGACAAGGACGGCCGGGCTAGTTTTTCCGAAATTGCCCGCGTTATTGGCTCCACTCCGCAAGTTGTGAAATATCACTTCGAGCAAATGCTGGAAAAAGGCTTTATCAAGCACTTTTGGGCGTTCACCGACTACGACAAGCTGGATTATTCCTTCTTTTGGGGCTATTGGCTGAAATTTGCTGGCCTAACCAAAGACAAGGAAACTGAGATGTATGCCTATTTCAACGCTCACCAGAACATTCCGATCATCCAGCGCGCTGATGGCTACGCCGATGTTTTGATCGCCATCATCAGTCGGGACATTTTCCATCACAATGAAATCCTGCAAGATATTTTCTCTAAATACGGCCAATATATCACCCTGTCGGATATTTTCATCGGCCTTGGCTTTGTGAAATTCCCTCGCACCTATTTAGTCGGCAAAGCGAATGAATTTCAAAAATTCGCCCTGTCCGGTGGAACTACGGAAAAAATCAAACTCACCGAGATTGATCGGAAAATTATTTCCCTGCTTTTGATCGATGGCCGCATGGAATTCACCAAAATTGCCAAGACACTTGACGTTGGCACCGGCCTGGTGCATAAACATTATAATAAGTTGGAAAAAAACGGGGTGATTACCAAAATTACTTTCACTTTGAATTACCAAAAAATCGGGCTCTTGCTCTATCGTTGTTGTTTCAAGCTCGTGCAGTTCGACCAAGCTCGAATCGACGAACTCTACAAGTTCTGTTGCCTCCATCCCAACATCATAAATTACGTCAAAGGTATGGGCACCTGGGAACTACTCCTGGACATCGAAGTGGAAAATCGCGAAGCTTTGCGTGACATCATACGTGAACTGAAAAACCAATTCCGCGATGTCATCCAGAAAGTGGAAATAAATGAAATCTACCAAATGGACAAATTCACCCAAATGGCCATCGAATATCCCGACTTGAAAAATGAAAAGGGAAATGATAGGAAGGAAGAGCAAAATGATAAAGATGATCATTATTGGGATTAGGACGTATGGTATAATTTATGTGTAGGATAAAAATGTTAAAATAAAATAAAAAATAGATATGGCTTCAATTGTTGCGCATATTGTGTATGCGCGGAAATATTTTGAGAAGTTTGAGCCGGTTGAGCTGGATCGGGACGAGTTTATTTTGGGCAGCGTATTCCCGGATATTCGGCGAATTGACGAAAGCATTTCGCGTAAGGACACACATTTGCATTTTTCTCCAATAGATTTGAACTTCAAAGGACTTTCTTCATTTGAGGCTGGATGGAAATTTCATTTGTATTGTGATATGAAACGTGAGGAGATTTTGAATAAAAAAGGCTTTTATAGAATTTCGGGAGCGGATGATTTCGCTAATTTGTCGGCGAAACTTCTGGAAGATGAAATTGTTTATGAAAAATACAACAATTGGGAAAAAGTGAAACATTATTTTAATAATCCTCCGGAAATTGAGACCGGAATTGGAGTTTCGAAAGAAACTTTTGAATTGTGGTATGCTCTCCTATCCAATTATGTGAAAAGAAATCCGGATAGTCGCGCGATTCATATTTTTCTTTCCAAACAACCGAAACTTGCCGAAAAGGCGGATAGTATTGTAGAATCAATGAATCGACTTGGCGGAAATAAACGAGCTGCAGAGATGCTGGGAAAAGTCTGGGAAGAAATAGTGTAGGATACGAAAAATGCCTTGGTGGTGAAATTGGTATACACGCATGCTTCAGGTGCATGTGGCAGTGATGTCGTGCGAGTTCGAGTCTCGCCCAGGGCACATAATTTTCAAAGACAGAAAGATATGCAGATTAAAATCAATTCAATTAAAGAGAATCCGGTTAATATTCTTCGAAGAATGGGATATTCTTTTCAAAGGTATGAAGGAGAGCAAATGAGTTTTGTGCGTCCTTTGGCGCGGGCGGGCTTTCCAAGGTTTCATATCTATGCTAAAGTTGAAGGCAGTGATTTGATTATCAATATTCATTTAGATCAAAAAAAGGAAACCTACGGACAAGACACGCGGCATCACGGGGAATATGATTCAGATAGTAAGGCGTTGCAAGATGAGGTGGGCAGGATAAAAAGTATAATTTAAAAATATGCCTGGGTGGTGAAATTGGTATACACGTTAGTCTTAGGAACTAATGGGTTTATCCCGTGGAGGTTCGAGTCCTCTCCCAGGCACGTAAGAGTCCTTGCCCCGTTATCCCGTAGGGATTTTACGGGGTCTCCCGCGGCACCACGTAAAATAAAAATAGGAATTTTTATCACGTGGCGCAGCCACGTAAAATCGCTACGCTTATACGTAGCGCAGCCACAAAAAAAAATCGAGCCTAGGATCGATTTTTTTATGTTTCGTAGGGAATAACTTATATCAAAAATTTTTTCTTGTTTTCTGATAGATTAATGAAATCGTCGGCTTTTTCGATAAGTTTGTTGCTGGTTGACTCAATAAAGGCAATTACTTCTACTCGACAACCGGTAGTGCTTTGAATGTATTCCATCATCGGAATATAATCTCCATCTCCACTAACTAAAACAATAACATCCAGACTCTTTGACATTTTGATAGCATCAACGGCGATACCTACATCCCAGTCTCCTTTTTTGGCTCCGCCAGGAAAGACTTGTAAATCTTTGGCTTTCACTTCAAATCCGGCAGTTTTTTCCAAGGCATCAAGAAATTTTTCTTCTGATCCTTCAAGGGTGCGAATTCCATAGGCTATGGCGCGGATCAATTTTCTTCCAGCGGTTGCTTCCTCGAGAATTTTTTTGAAATTTACTTTGCGACTGTGGAGTACGCGAGCACTGTAGTACAGATTTTGAATATCAACCAGAACTCCCACGCGTTGTTCTTTGAATTTCGACATATTTTTGTTGTGTTATACAAAAGCCAGACAAGCTGGCTTTTGTTAGGTTTATCCTTTTAAACCAAGTTTCTTTATGATTTTTTTGTAGGCTTTTTCGTCAGTTTTCAATAAGTAGGCCATCAATCTTCTTCTTTTGGAAACCATCTGAAGCAATCCTCGTCGAGAATGAAAATCTTTCTTGTTTTTTTTGAGGTGATTGGTAAGTTTTTTGATAGATTCAGTAAAAAGTGCAATCTGAAATTCTGGAGAACCAGTATCTTTGTCGTGTCTTTTTACTTCCTTGGTTACTTTTTGCTTTTGCTTGGGCGTAAGTGCCATAGTTTTTTTTCGGCTTAACAGTCGTTTCGTCTTCACCTTACGGAGGAGGCGCAAACCAGTGTCAGCTAATTAGAATTATTTAACTGACTCAACCATAACATTGAATTTTAATTTTAGCAAGGGATGATGTAGCAAAAAAGGCAGATTATAAAACCTGCCTTTTTTGGAGTATTATGTTGGAAATGACTAGATTACTGCGCTGGCGACTACTTTATCATCTGACTTGAGGCGCATAATGCGGACTCCTTGAGTAGCGCGACCAAGAACAGAGATACTAGTGAGCGGGATGCGGATTATTTGTCCTTTAGATGAAGTAATAATCAAATCTCCTTCAATGTCATCAATATTGATAATACTAGACCCGGCTAATTTTCCAGTTTTGGGTGTTATCTTGGCGGTTTTAATTCCGGATCCTCCGCGTTTTTGAATTTTATATGACTTTAAATCGCTGCGTTTCCCGAATCCATTTTCAGAAAAGACCATTAATTGGTTTCCTTTTTGTCCTTTGAGTACGGCTCCCATTCCAATTACATAATCATCAGAGCGCAATTTGATTCCACGAACTCCGGCAGCAGCTCTTCCCATTGCGCGAACGTCGGACTCTTTGAAGCGAATGGCTTGTCCTCCTGCAGTTGAAATAACAACCTCGTCAGATCCAGTTGTTGGTTTTACCCAACCAAGTTTGTCGTCCTTGTCTAAATTGATGGCGATTAGTCCACTACGACGCACATTTTTGAAGTCATCAAGTTTGATTTTTTTTACTACTCCCTTTTCAGTTGCCATAAAGAAATATTTGTAATCATCATCTTTGCTGAATGCAATCATTTCAGTAATTTTTTCTTCTTGGGAAAGTTGCAAAAAATTGACCACGGCTTGTCCTTTGGCGGTACGGGAAGATTCGGGTATTTCATAGGCTTTGGTTTGGAAAACTTTTCCGCTATTGGTGAAAAACATCAATTCATCATGTGTCATTACGGCAGTTACGCTGTCAATGACATCACCTTCTCGATTTGTAGCGCCAATTACTCCTTTGCCTCCGCGTTTTTGAACGCGGTAAACAAGTGGGCTCATTCTTTTTATGTAACCATCTTGCGAAAGAGTTATAATAGCTTCTTCGTCGGCAATTAAATCCTCTTGTTTGAATTCTCCAATTCCGCCTTTGATAACTTTGGTTTTTCTTTCATCGCCAAATTTTTCAGTTAACTCTGTCAATTCTTTTTTAACAATAGCAAGGATTTTGATTTTGCTTCCGAGAATCATCTCAAGTTCAGCAATGAGCTTTTTGATTTCTTTGAGTTCGTCTTCAATTTTCTTTCTTTCTAGTCCTGCTAATGTTTGTAATCTCATTTCCAAAATTGCAGTAGCTTGAATAACAGAAAGTTTGAATTTTTTCATTAATGATGCGTGAGCAATCTCTTTGGTTTGAGATTTTTTGATAGTTTCAATGACCGCATCGATATTATCCAGGGCTTTTTTAAGTCCTTCTAATATATGCGCGCGCTCCTTGGCTTTTCGCAATTCGAACTGGGTTCGGCGAGTGACGATTATCTGTCGATGAAGAATGTATTGTTCGAGAATGGCCTTGAGAGTGAGAATTCTTGGTTCGATTCCGTTTACCAATGCTAGCATATTGACATTGAAATTTTTCTGCAAATCCGTCATTGAGTAGAGTTTGTTGAGAATTTTTTGAGGGAAGGCATCTTTTTTGAGGTCAATGGCGATTCGAACTCCATCCTTGTCTGATTCGTCACGTAAATCTTTGATTCCTTGAATTTTTCCTTCTTTGACTAGATCGGCAATTTTAGTGATCAAGGTCGCTTTATTTGTAGCATAGGTAATTTCGGAAATAATTATTTGAAATGTTCCTGCCTTGGACTCAATGATGTCAGCTTTTCCTCGAGTAATGATTTTTCCTTTTCCGGTTGAATAGGCTTCTCTGACATCTTTGGCGTTATAAATAATTCCTCCTGTTGGAAAATCAGGACCTTTGACAAATTGCATCAGTGCATCAACATCTGCTTCTGGATTGTCAATTAAATGGCAAATAGCACCGGAAAGTTCGGTTAAATTATGAGGAGGGATGTTGGTGGCCATACCAACGGCGATTCCCATTGTTCCATTGAGAAGCAGTTGCGGAAGTTTGGCAGGAAGAACGGTTGGCTCTTGATGAGTTCCATCAAAATTAGGAATGAAATCAACGGTTTCTTTTTCGATATCAAAAAGCATTTCTTCGGCAATGTGGGATAATTTAGCCTCAGTATAACGATAGGCAGCTGCTTTATCTCCATCCATTGATCCGAAGTTTCCTTGCCCCCAGACTAATGGGTAACGAAGGGAAAATTCTTGCGCCATTCGAACCATAGATTCATATACGGCGCTATCTCCATGCGGATGATATTTTCCCAGTACTTCTCCGACAACGGTGGCCGATTTGCGGAATTTGGCGCTTGGTCTGAGTCCGGTTTTCCACATCGAGTAGAGAATTCGGCGATGAACCGGTTTCATTCCGTCACGAACATCAGGAAGAGCGCGAGAAACAATAACGCTCATAGCATAATCCAGATATGATTGTTGAACTTCCTCAGTAATGGCGCGATCTTGGATATTTTCCTTAATCTCTTCCTGTCCAGCAGGATTTTTCGGGGTATTTTTCATGGGGTTGTGTATAAAAATGATTATTTTTTTAAATTTGTTTTGATTTATCACTTCCAAGGATAGGATTTTTTAAAAAAGCCTATTTTTGGAAAAGATTAATCGCGACTGTTTGATGAGAAATTTTTTTTATTCTCCTTGCATTAACTCGGCGGATTTTTGAAAAGAACTGCCGACTGACTCTTGCGTGGCAGAAAATTCTTCTCTGATTTGATCGGTTACTCCCGGTTGCGACGAAGTTTC
>JALNYX010000001.1:43711-72063 GCA_023229615.1 Candidatus Moraniibacteriota bacterium | reverse complement strand
CAGGTTAGGCGACGGGATATCGATTCGATTCCCAACACGGCATTCGCAATACCTCTCTATACCATTATATCTTATGGTATGATTGTATTATATGAACACGGAATGTGCGGTTACGCAAAAGAAAAATATAGAATAATTTTTTATTTAAATTGTGCCCTTTTAAAATTTTTTAAAAAAAAAGCCCCAAGTGGAATTAAATTCCGCGAGGGGTAAAGCTTAGTGAGTGAGTGATAGATAGTATGTTTATTCCGGGCATGAATATTTAGTTTTTGCCCACGCGTCAGAGTTTAGAAAGTTTTTTGGGATTCCGACTGGAAAATCTTTGTACAATCTTATATTTTCTTCTTTTTTTACCCGCAGAAACATTTCTTGATCAACCTCACAGAGAAATGGTCGACCAAATTGACACTCATAGGTTGCTGGGGCATCGTCAGGCTTGTTCGCCCAAAAATTTTTGACAAACGCTTCCCAATCTTTTTTTAAAAAATGAAGAGAAAAACCATATTCCGAGGGTAGCGCAGATGAGCGATATTGCCATAATTGAATGTAAACCTCTCTTTTTGATTCTGGTTTCACTATCGTAGCCATTTTCATCCTCCTTAATTGTAAGAGCTATTTAACACCAAGATTAGTGTTCAAAGTAGTTTAGCAAAAATTTAACGCTTGTCAAGGAGGGGGCTTTAAAGTGGAGAAAAAATTTCAAAAGGGCACTAATAATAAGGAGAATTATTCTATATTTTTCTTTTACTCCACCCAAATTGCGCTGTAAGTAAACAAAGTTTAGTGATATAATCAAGATAGGTAAATGTTTGAAGCTTTAGTTCAAAAACATGGGCGCAACTTCGCATGATGCCGAAACGCTGTGGCGAAATCACGAGGACACTCAAATTTTTTTATAAATATGTTTCCATTAACCCACATCTATTGTTCCAAAAGAATAGATAGCAATTCAACGCCTGATCTTTTATATGGCTCTATTTTTCCTGATATCCCTATAACTGGAATTATAAGTTGGGATAAAATGAAAACTGAAACAGAAAAATTTTCAAGCTATATCAAGGAACATTACCCCGACCTTAAAAATTTTGCAGAAGGATTATTGTTGCATGAAAGTCCGAATGGAATAGATAGGTTTGTCCATGGGGAGAATGGTTTTGCCTATATTAATGGCCGTTATATCCTTGATGATATTGCAAAATATTTCCCCAAAAAATCCATAGATGCAGCTCACAGCTTCATCGAATTTGCAGTTGAAATATTGCTAGTTGAAAAATCACCCAACTTGCAAGCTGACATAGCGTCGGTTTTGTTGTGGTCTACTGAAAATTTAAATCAACTCGCAGAAGCTTTTGGTAAATTTTTTAATTTAGATAATGAAAAAGCAATTAAAACCATTAACGAATTTAATAACTTCTTATTAAAAATAGACTTATCTACACGCGACAAAGCTGTTCTATTTTATACAGATCTAACAAACCAACTGAGAAACACTAATTATTCCGAGGATATAATAAAAATTTTATTGGAAAAGTCCCTTGATACTATCAAAAATGATTATGAAATATTTTTGGAACAAAGTATATTAAAATGTAAAACAGACAAAACATAAGGAGAAATTTAAGCGCCTTTATGATATCGTATAGCTAACTATATCTCTGCCAAGCACCCTAACTTTCAAACAGTCTGGGTGTTTTTGTTTCTGCGATCTTCATCCAAAAAAAAAACAGGTTCACTGGATTCCGCAAAACAAGCGTAAAAATCATTTTTACCAATATCTACCCCGAATATATTTATCCATATAATTGATTTTTGTTTTATTTAAGGTAAAATAAATTAAAAGAAAAAAAGAGTTTTGGATTTTAGGCATTCACCGCTAGTCACAAATATGGTAAAATAATAATGACAAGATTCAATTAACCTTAGCATCTCATGGTAAAGAAACAAAAAATCAATGTCGAGGGCATCGAAATAGTCACTTTTACTAAAAATAACAGCGATTATATTTCTTTGACCGATATAGCAAAACATAAAAACTCAGAAGCTGGGCTGGTTATTTCCCATTGGTTAAGCACCCGTTTTGCCATTGAATTCATGGGAATATGGGAAAGAATGAACAATCCTAATTTTAAAGTAACTGAATTCAGTGACTTTAAAAATCAAAGTGGTGGCAATGGATTTGCAATATCTGTCCAGCAATGGGTTAATAAGACAAATGCCATTGGAATTTTTGCCACGAGAGGACGCTATAATAGAGGTACTTTTGCTCACAAAGATATTGCCTTTGAGTTTGCTTCTTGGATTTCGGCGGAATTCAAGTTTTATTTGATCAAGGAATTCCAGAGATTAAAAGAAGATGAAAATAGCAGGCAAAAGCTAGAATGGAATCTTCAAAGGACACTAACAAAGATTAATTATAAAATTCATACTGACGCCATAAAAGAAAAACTAATTCCACCAGAACTAACAAAAGACCAAGTCAATATGAAATACGCCAACGAGGCGGATTTACTCAATATGGCATTGTTTGGGATAACCGCAAAAAAGTGGCGAGATGAAAATCCAAAGCTAAAAGGAAATATTCGAGATTATGCCTCGATTGAACAGTTGGTGGTTTTGTCTAATCTTGAAAGCATAAATGCATTATTGATCCGCGACGGTCTATCTCAGAAAGATAGAATTTTAAAATTAAATAATACGGCAATACTTCAGATGAAGTCGCTTTTAGCAAGTAGCGGTGCAAAGAAATTGGAATCGCCAAAATAAAAACCGATAAGGAGTCATAACTCCAGAGCATTCACCCCTAGCCCCTCTGCCCTGAATCCAATGTGAAATAATTTTATTCTTATCCCTTTAAAATCTTCGCAATCTCGCTGGCGCATTTTTCCCAGGAAAATCTTTTGACATTTTCCAATCCCATTTGGATTATTTTTTCTCTCAAATCATTATCACTAATAAGTTTATAAGTTGTTTCGGCGATTTCTTCCGCATTATTAACATCCACAAGCAAAGCTGATTTTTGACCTTCCAATTCAACACTTCCCCGTTTTACTGACACCACTTCCGGAATTGATGAATTGTTTCCAGCCACCACAGGAGTGCCAACGCTTTGCGCTTCCAAAACAGGAATCCCAAAACCCTCATAAAAAGTCGGAAACAAAAACACATCCACTTTTCTCATTAATTCAAATTTTTCCTCATCGGAAATATATCCGGTTTCTAGGATATCAGCTTTGAACTTTGAATTTTGAATTTTGAATTTTATTTTATCATATCCGTATCCCGACATTCCTGCCAAAACCAACTTGTGCGGAATTTGATATTTTTCCTTCAAAATTTCAAACGCCTCAATAATCCCCAAAATATTTTTCCGCTCTTCTAAACGACCAACAAACAGTAGGTACTTATTCTTATTTTTTAAATTGAAAATTTTATCATTGGAAATTGATTGGAAATTGGAAATTGGAAATTGGAAATTAAAATCGTATCCCTCATACACCACATCAATTTTCTGTTCCGCCACACCATACAACTTCATCAAATCTTTCTTGGTGTTTTCTGAAACAGAAATAATTTTTAACGCCCAACGACAAGAATTCTTAATCACAAAAGGCATATACAGTCTTGCCCATCTTGAATAGACCTGCGGAAAAAATTCATATTCTAATCCATGCACAACAACAACAGTCTTTTTGGGATGAATCGGCGGAACTACATGCGCCGGAACAAAAAGAACGTCCACAGGATAAAACAAAAATTCAAATGAAAACCTTATTTGAGCGGTAAAATACGGAAACCACAATTTTTTTATTTTCCAATTTTCAGGCAGATCGAAGTCAACCTTTTGATTCTTTCGAATATACAAAACCACCTGATGACTTTCTAATTTGTCTCTCAGGTGCTTGATAACTTGATAAGAATATTCTTCAATTCCGGTGCGCTTTTCGAGAAACGCCCGCGAACCATCGATACCAATTTTCATTTACTCATCAATAAAGTCTTTTTATACAAATCCAAATTTTCCAAAGCTTTTCCTGTTCCTTTTACCACGCAAAGAAGAGCATCATCCGCCACATAACAAGGAACATTGATGGTTTTCGTAATCAGTTGGTCCAAATTCCGAAGCAAAGCGCCTCCTCCAGAAAGCACCATTCCTTTGTCCATAATATCTGCGGCAAGTTCAGGAGGAGTTTCTTGCAGGACTTTTTTTATCGCATTAATTACTTCACGAAGCTCATCTTGCAAAGCTTCCGTTATTTCATTGGAAGAAACTTTGATCGTTTTCGGAAGTCCACCAGTCAAATCCCGTCCTTTCACTTCCGCATATTCTTCCTTAACTTGAGCAATTGCGCTTCCTATTTGAATCTTGATATCCTCTGCTGTGCGGTCTCCGATGGCCAGCCCGTGCTTGCGTTTGATATAGTCGGCAATT
Organism: Candidatus Moraniibacteriota bacterium; assembly: GCA_023229615.1. Taxonomy (GTDB): domain Bacteria; phylum Patescibacteriota; class Minisyncoccia; order Moranbacterales; family UBA9337; genus UBA12151. The sequence continues at coordinate 67,634 of JALNYX010000001.1, read as the reverse complement.
GCCTGATCAAACTTGTTTCCCCCGACACGCGCACTGTGCGCCGCCACAACACCACCCAAAGAAACAACTGCCACTTCGGAAGTTCCTCCTCCAATATCAATAATCATATTTCCCTGCGCATTGTTAATTGGAATCCCAGCACCGATTGCCGCCAAAATCGGTTCTTTGAGAACATAAGCCGCTTTGGCTCCCGCTTTGACCGCCGCATCAATCACCGCTCTTTTTTCTGTTGAAGTAATTCCTGCCGGAACGGAAATCATCACTTCCGGACGAAACAAACGGAATTTACCACTCACTTTGTTGATAAAATATTTAAGCATCGCTTCAGTAATTCGATAATCCGCAATTGCACCATCCTTGAGCGGACGACTGGCGATAATCGTGTCTGGTGTGCGCCCAATCATTTCCTTAGCTTCATTTCCCACTGCCAAAACCCTGTTCTCAGCCAAAGAAACCGCCACTACTGACGGTTCGTTGATTACCACTCCCTTGCCAGGAACAAAAATCAAAATATTCGCTGTCCCCAAATCAATTCCAATTTTACGTATAAACATAAAAAAATAAATTTCAATTAATAATTTCAATTTTTAAAATCACTCACCCGATAGTTTCCTCCTTCTATTTTCTTTTTCTTTCGGTTCATTATCTTATCATACTTTTTCCAAAATGCCGAATCTATCTCTTCTAGAGATGCGCCCATACTCACAAAATTTCCGATAACCAAATTAAGCAAATCAATATTTTCCTCCATCACTTCTTCTCGAGATTTTCCTTTGGTAACCGCCTGCGCCAACTCCCCCAGTTCTTCAATCAAAAGATTTAAACGAAAATTCATATCCTCATTATTCGTCCCCTTCATCTCAAACTTATCATGAAACTTTTTTATCGCTTCGTAAAAATCTTTCATTTTTATTAATTGACATTTATCAACTTAATTTCTGCGCCTAATTTTCGAAGTCTTTCTTCCAAATTCTCATACCCGCGATTAATATTATACACATCGCGCAAAATAGATTTTCCTTCCGCTGCCAGCATCGCCACCAAAACAATCGCCGACGGACGCAGTGCCGGCGGACACATCATTTCCGCACCCTTCAATTGATTCGGTCCCTCAACATATACTCGATGCGGATCAAGAAGTGTCACTCTTGCGCCCAAACGATTGAGTTCGGTAAAATATATCGCTCTATTTTCAAAAACCCAATCATGAATCAGTGTTCTTCCCTTTGCTTCCATTGCAATTGGTACGAAAAATGGAAGATTATCAATATTAATTCCCGGGAAAGGCAAACTATGAATCTTATCTTCCAATGCGCGCAACTCCGAAGGAATCATTCTTATATCTACTAACTTGGTACGCTCGTTGCGGGAAAAGTATTCTTTTTCAATCTCAAATTTCTGTCCCATCTTTTCGAGCTTAAGAAGTTCCAATTCCAAAAAATCAATCGGGGCGCGTTTAATAATAATTTCGCTCTTAGTCGCCACTGCCAAAGAAATAAAAAACATCGCTTCAATCGGATCCTCACTAATTTCATACTCCACATCTTTATTTATCTCCCCAACCCCTTCAATTTCCAAACCACTCGTTCCAACTCCGGAAATCTTAACTCCCAATTTTTCCAAAAAGAAACACAGGTCCTGCACCATATAATTCGCCGACGCTAAATGAATAGAAGTTTTTCCGGCAATCTGCGCCGCCGCAAGAAGAGCGTTCTCCGTCACTGTATCCCCCGATTCATACAATACGATTTTTGAAACCGCCTTCAAATCTCTCGCCTCCACATCGAAACTTTTTTCACTGCAAGCAATTTTTATTCCAAAATTTTCAAGCGCAAAAAGATGCGGACGCACCGTCCGGCTTCCCAATTTACAACCGCCTGATTGCGGTATTGAATATTTTTCCATTTTTCCAGACAAAGCGCCTAAAAGCAAAATCACGCTGCGAGTTTTCTGCGCCGATTCCTGGTTTATTTTTTCAATTTCAATTCCATTCGGATAGCTTATTTCCAAATTTCTTCCATCTTTTTCAATTTTTGCACCAACACTTTCCAATATTTCAATCCAACGGTTAACCTCTTCAATTTGCGGAACATTTCTCAATGTTGTCTTTCCGGAATTTATGGTTGAAGCCGCCAAAAGCGCCACTGCCGCATTCTTTGAACTATTAACCTCAATTTCCCCGGAAAGCTTTTTTCCGCCGTTTATTTCAAATAATTGCATCATATGTAATGATTTTACTTTTTAAGTAATATAAGTATAATCCAAAAATCTTCCAATTTCAAGGAGAAATAAAAAGATGAAATATTTTTTCTTACACTGTCTTTGTGCAGTAAAAACAAATTCTTCCAATATTAACCAACCGATGGTTAAAAATAATCAGAAGAAAACTAAACAAAAGGGACAATTGGAAGAAAAAATATTTTATCTTTTTATTTCCTGCCAACCTATTTATCGCCAACAACTACGATCCGTTAATCTTTCCGAAATAATAATCCACATCACTGATCCATTTTTTCACACTATAATCACTATGTCCGGCACAAGAAAATCCGCATTTCCACACAATCATCTTTGAAGGAGTGTCGACATCCTGATCAATAAGCTTCTTGATTCGCTTTGAAACTGTCTGCACTGCGTCCCTTGGACTGTCAAAGCAAGTATGCCCTCCACTTCCCATCTTCTCCCTGACACCTCGATAACCCCAATAATTATAACAATCTTTTCCGTTTAATTTTGGCGACCGCTTTCCCCAATTGCTTTCTTTCTTGGCAATACTTATTAAAAACGCCGCCACTTCATCATCCTGACGAGAAATCAAAGGAATCATATTTTCGATTGGATATCCCTCCGTCATTTTCGCCAACTCTTCTCTCAATTGTGAATTAACCGGATAAGCCACCGATCGAACAATAATCTCTTTATCAACTTCTTTTCGAAAAAAATATACCGAAACAACCATAACATCCAAAAGAACAACCAAAACCAAAACCAAAGGAAATCTCAATCTTTCTTGATTAAAAGCCAAAAACTTTTTTTGAAGTTTTTTGATCCCATCTTCAATCTTGTATTTATTTTTGATATTCATAATGCCTTACATATTTTACCTTCGCCTGCCAATCTTCAGCAAAAACATTAATCCTTTTTAATATGAAAAACCGAATTAACCAAAGATAGAACCAGTCCGAAAATGAGCGCTGTCCAAAATTCAGAAACAACAAATCCATCCACTATTTTTCCGGCAAGTAAAACTATTCCGGCATTAATAACTAAAGTAAAAAGTCCCAGCGTCAGAATGTTTATTGGCAAAGTAAGAATAAGAATTATCGGTCGAATAAAAATATTAAGCAGTCCCAATACCACTGCCACTACCAAGGCGGTAAAAACTCCACTCACATACACACCCGGAATTAAATATGCCGCAACCATTATCGCTACGATTGAAATCGCCCAATTAATAAGATGTTTTTTCATAGTTTTATTTGTTTATTATTTTCTACTTAAAGATTAGCACTTGAATTATAACACATTTATACCTAGTAATGGTATTTCTTTCCATTACAGATAGTGGCGGCGCGATATACTTGTTCTAGCAAAACAAGCCTTGCTAATTCATGCGGAAATGTCATTTGCGAGAGGGAAAGTTTTTCAAATCCTCTTTTTTTCACTGCGTCGGAAAACCCAAGTGCTCCGGCAATGACAAAAATAATCGACTGCTGAATTTTTTCCAACTTTTGTGAAAAAACAACTGAATCCATTTCTTTTCCATTTTCTTCCAAAAGAAAAATCTGACAATCATCATTCCTGTCTAAAAATTTCAAAATCCTTTCGCCCTCTTTTTCCTTGGCTTTTTCCTTGTCGCCTTCGCCAAAAAAAGATTCCGCACCAACTTCTTCCATTTCAACTCGAACATACGGACTGATCCTTTTGAGATATTCCTGACAAGCCTCCTGAAAATATTTTTCCTTAATTTTTCCCACTGAAAGAATTGTAATTTTTTGCATAAATTTAATTCATTTTACATCTTAAGAATTTACCCTTGTTTTAATCATATCTTCTTTACTTATCTGGGGCAAATTTTCCGTTTTTCTTTTCTTGTGCTACAATTGATTTTGTTGTTTCATAAAAAAATAATTTAAAAAAATAAACACTATGCAAGACATCCAAGAAATATTCAACAAGGTGAAAGAAATAAAAAAGGAACAAAAAGACATCCGCGAAGAATACAAGGATATGCTCGCTCAAGCCGATGATTATGAAGTGATTGTCGACAAGGCCACAGAGCTTCGCGAAAAGAAAAAACAACTTGAAGCGATTGTTCAGCAAAAAATGGGTATGCGTTGGCAAAGAATGGAAGATCTCAAACTTGAAATTGAAAAACTCAATGAAATGATTAGCGACATTGCCATCACTAGCGTTGCTGAAGGAAAACCCATCTCTATCACCGACGAATACGAAAACGAATATGAACCGGTTTACAAAGTTGTCTTTCGAAAAGTGAAATAAAAAAAACTCTTGCTTTAAAAAAGTACGTACCTGGAAATACTCCTGAGTACGTACTTTTATTTTTTATATTCAAATATTTTGAAATTTATTCTACCATTTTCCTTTTCTCGGCGACCTGCGCTAAGATATTTTTCACTTTTTGCAAACTGTTTTCATCGATAATGGAAATGGCAATCGCTTCCGGGTTTATTTTTTGCAAAACTTTCATCTTTTTTGCCAACTCTTTTTCCGGGAGCAAATCACTCTTGCTGAGAAATAAATATTCATCTTTTTCAATGAGTTCTGGATTATGCGCCGCTAGTTCCTTTCTGATAATTTCATAGTCTCTGGCGGGGTCATCAGATTCACAAGAAACAAAATGAAAAATCACTCGCGTTCTTTCAATGTGCCGCAAAAATTTTATTCCCAATCCTTTTCCTTCTGAGGCACCTTCAATAAGCCCAGGGATATCCGCCAAAATCAAATCATAATATGCTCCCAAGCTCGGTTCCAAAGTGGTAAAATTATAATTCCCCACTCGACTGTTCGCATTAGTGAGTTCATTGATAAGGCTCGATTTTCCAGCATTCGGAAGTCCGACAAATCCGACATCAGCAATCAATTTTAACTCAAGACGCAATTGATTTTTCTTTCCTTCTGTTCCAAGAGTTGATTCTTTTGGACTAGTATTTCTTGAAGAGCGAAAAGAAAAATTACCTCTTCCTCCCTCTCCACCGCTAGCGACCAGAATTTTCTCCCCAACATGAAACACATCCCGAATCGTGCCATTGGCAAAATGAATCACAGTTCCCACTGGAACTTTCAAATACAAATTCTCCCCATTTCCTCCCGTCTTCCTTTGCTGTCCCCCTCTTTTCCCATCCTCGGCATGAAATACTTTTTGATTTCGATAAACCTTGAGCGCTCCAATATTAGAAACGCCTTCCAAAAAAACATCTCCTCCATTACCGCCATCTCCTCCGGTCGGACCAAGACTAAGCATATTTTTGTTGAAAGCCACAGCGCCATCCCCTCCCTTGCCAGCCCCAACTTCAATTGTCACATCATCAATCAACATAGACTTACAAAATTTACAAATTTATTATTAATATACAAATAATTAAAATTCAAGAAAAAAAATATAGTAAAATATTTTTCTTGAATCATCAGGAAAGCAAACATCACTCAATATTATTCAAATCCACAATCAAACCGAAATCAATCCACTCGGAAAGTTCACTTTCATCTTGCACATATCCTCGCACGTCAATCTTTGTTCCTTTCCAAATTCCCAAATGCAAATGTTTTCTTTCACCACTGGAAAGCTCGCTCGCATTGTCTGCTAGAATAACAAATTCTTTGCCACTTGGCAAGTATTCACCCTCTTTGATGGAAATCTTATCGATATTAATATGCCCGTAAATCACTCTAATATCCTCATTATTCAATATACATTTTTGCACCATCACCCCGCCGTACCCGCTGATTTTTTCCACGCTTTCCACATCTCCGGAACAAACCGCAAAAACTGAAACATCTTTGTTCAAATCTTCCACAGCGATTTCAAAATCAGTCCCGGTGTGGTATCCGGTAAATTTTTCCGGAGAAATCGGAGAATTTTCCGGGCTTACCAAAATTCCGAAAGGTTTCCTGGAAATATCGATATGCAAAAGAGGCGGATTGTAATCCGAATTCGGGCTATCAGCAGGCGCCCAATCGGCAAGCGGATCGCTTTGTTGGTTATCGGCAGTATTATTATCAGCATTGCTATTACTATCGCTTGCGCTCGGCAATGCCGGAAGCGAAATAACATTACTGTTTCCGGATTTGACATCGCTCTTTTTCCAATTCGACCAAACCCAAAAATTCAATCCTGCTAAAGCAATAACAAAAATAATTATTTTTAATGCTTTTGCCATATTTTTTAAATACTTTTTTATATCTTGATTATATCACGCACCAAAAAATAAAAAAACAGCAATCAAACCAGAATTGCTGTTTTTTTATTTCTTAGACAATTTCAGAAAATTTCTCTTTGGGCGCTCCGCAGATTGGACAATTATCCGGCGCTTCTCCTTCTGCCAAATATCCGCAAACTCCACAAACAAAATATTTCTTTTCTTCAATGTCAGATCCCGCTTCAACTTTTTCCAAAGCCTCCGAGTACAAACTCTGATGCCTTTTTTCCACTTCATTAGCTTTATCGAAACTCATTTCCGCTGGCACGCTTTTTTCTTCTTTAGCCTCAGAAATAAACTCGGGATACATTTTCTCGATTTCATATGTTTCCCCCTCAATCGCCGCTTTCAAGTTTTGAGCGCTATCTTTTGCTTCGCCCAAAACATTCCAGTGATTAAGAGCGTGAACAGTTTCCCCTTCCGCCACGGCTCGGAATAATTTCGCCAAATTCATCTTTCCTTCTTTTTCCGCCACCTTGGCAAAAGCCAAATATTTTCGATTAGCCTGAGACTCGCCGGCAAAAGCCGCTCTCAAATTTTCCTGTGTTTTTGTCATAATCTTTTGCGTTAATTTTTATTTCAAACTATATCAAAAAATAAATAATTACACCATCAGATTAGCATAGCTCAAATAATTATGCCATTATTATTTTGTAATACGGATATCAATAGAAAATATTTCATCTTGCGCCATATCTTTCCTCAAGTTAGCAATGATGATATGCTGAGGTTATGAAAAAAATGAATAGAAAAAATTTGACCAAGGAACTTTTCCCGCTTATTGTGCTTGCTGGAATTTTTGTGCTTTCTGCTTTTTTAACTCAGCAATATACTGAGGCTATTCGCCACCTGATTATGGGTTATAATTTTTTGGGAATTGTTTTCTATGTTCTCGCCATCATCTTGGCAATCGTCATCGCTCCATTTACCAGCATTCCACTCATTCCCCTTTCGGTGAGTTTGTGGGGAATATTTTGGACAATTATCATCAGCACTTTCGGTTGGACACTGGGATCAATGATAGCATTTTGGATTGCCCGAAAATATGGATCCGGCATTGTCGGAAAATTTGTTTCCCTAAAAAAAATCAAAGAAAGTTACAAACATATTCCTCAAAAAAATCTTTTTGGGTATTTGATTTTTTTGCGCATCGTAACTCCAGTAGACATCATTAGTTATGCCTTGGGACTTTTCACAGATATCGGCTGGAAAATATATTTTCTCACCACCCTTATTGGAGTTATTCCCGCTACTGTCACATTGGCCTATATCGGCTCCATTCCGGTTCATTACCAGATTATCGCCTTTATTATTGGAATGATCGTAATAATCCCAGTAATAATATTCCACCACCCCTCTCGCTCTTGATTTATTTCGGCTTTCCGTTATAATAGGACTTGTATCGATTGAAATTGAATATTATATTCCGACGTGGCGCAGTGGTAGCGCAGGTGACTGTCAATTTGGCTTATATTTTTGTATAATATAGCATATGAAATGTGCTTGGAAAATTTGTACAAAAAATGTAAAACCACGGCGCAGGTTCTGTAGTCCGCAATGCAAAAGCAAATTTTTTGTTGATAAAAGAAGAAAGGATATCAAGAAGAAATCTCTCCAATATAAAGGAGGTGCTTGTCAAATATGCGGATACAACAAATGTGAAAACGCTCTTGCTTTTCATCATTTGGAACCTGCAGCAAAAGATTTCGGTGTCTCAGAGAAAGGATATACTCGGTCATGGGATCGAGTAAAATCTGAGTTAGACAAATGCATTTTATTATGCAGTAATTGTCACATAGAAGTCCATGCTAGGCAGCTTTCAGAGGTGACTCTGATCGAAAAATTGGGTGAATTCGGTGAAGGAGAGCCACTCTAATACCGAGCCAAGTCCCGACGGGTTTTAATTCTCGGGAAAGGTGTAGAGACTAAAAGCGCCCAATCTCTCATTGTTATAAAATTATGAGAGAATGATATAGTCCACTTGCCAAGAGTGTAATCACTTGGTCGTAGGTTCGAATCCTACCGTCGGAGCAGAACTGGAGAACTAGAGTATAAAAGCTCTAGTTTTTCTTTATCTTCGGGCAAATTCAGAGGTTCGAACTTCTTAAATATACTGCTTAACTCGGAAGAGATTATTTCAAGGCCAATAAGTTTATTATTGGCTCTGATATTGAGTTTTTTCTCAGAAAGTGAGAGGTTCGAACCAATTGACCGAAATATCTCTTTTCGCTTTGCTTCATCGCCATTCTTGAATTTATCCAGTGAATCTTGAGCAAGGTTCAACAATTCTTTCGTTTCTTCTAGCTGATCTATCCAGTGGGTTGAATTGTTTTCAAAAGCGTCCAAATTTGCTTTCAGACGTGCTTTTTCCTTGGTTAGCTCATCTTTCTTCGTTATGAACTCGCCTTCGCTTAATTCGCCATTTATTCGCATATTCAGGAGCGTATCTAACTTCCTATCGCAAGCTTCGTATTCTTTTTTGCGATTTTCCGATAATTGTTTCTTTTCCTCAATTTCTTCTTTGTTTTCTTTTCGCAATTTTTCAATTGCCCAATCAAGGAATGTCGGATGAATCTTTATTCTTTTCAGAATTCCGATGATTTCTTCTTCCAGCTTCTTTTCTTCGACTACCTTTTGATCGCATTTCGGATCTAGTCTGTGACTGCAGTGGTAGTAGATGTAATAATGAGTTTTTCCATTCTTACATTTTTTAACTTTGTGTTCAGCCACCACTGATGCTTCGCATATTCCGCATCTAACTGCTCCAGTATATTTGAAGCTATACTTTCGTGGTCTAGTCGTGCCTCGCCGGCCAAGGATTATTTGAGTTTTTTCGAATTCAGCCTGTGTGATCATTGGCTCGTGTTTTCCCTTAAACCATTGTCCGCTATCAGATGGGAATTCATAGTATCCGTAATAGAAGGGATTATTCATCATGGCGTACCAAGAACTGATTGCCACTTTTTGATTATGCTTATTCGTGAAACCCCATTCAGCAGTTCCTTTTCTGTATGCCTCTGGAGGGGTGAGCTTTCCCGAAGCTACCATCTTTAGCATTTTTTGAATTACTTCAAATTTTTCTGGATCCTTTATGATTTCTTTTTCACCTTTGAGTTTGATTGGATTGTGCCTGTATCCAAGTGGGGAACCATTCGGATACCAACCTCGCTCGGCTTTGTTTCGCAGACCTCGCTTTGTATCAGTGCTTAAGTCTCGAATGAATTGATTGGCCATTCCAAGCTCAACTGCCATCATCAGCACATTGTCAGTTGGGTAGTAACTTCGGCCGAAGGTGAAGACATGTTTTATAATTTCATTTTGCAGAGCCCAGCTAACTGTTCCGCCGTCCACTGGATTTCTGGCCAGACGATTAAGTTTCCAACATAGGATTCCATCAGCCTCGCCCTTTTTTATTTTCTCAATCATTTCGTTGAATACTTTTCTGCCAGGAGCTTTGGCCGACATCGATTCTTGCATCACTTCAATAACCCGCAGTCCATTGTCTTTGGCCAGCTTACTAAGTTCATCAATCTGCGAGTCTATTGAGGCCATCTGTCGATCCTCACTTTCAGATGATTTTCTGGCGTACAAAATGTATTTATTTGCCCTTCCTTCTTGATTCATTGTTTTAATTTTAATGATTAGTTTTTTCAACAAACATCATACTCTAAAATCTTATTAAAGCTAGTGGGTAAAGCTACAGTTCATACCAATTAGGATCTTTTTTGTCTTCATTCTTATTTTTCTTTTCTTTATCTTCATCATCGTCAAACATATCCATAATAAGGCTTGGTTTCGATATTTCGATTTCTTTTTTCTCCTTGAAGCGTTCGGGTTCCATTCTTTCCAGCCACCATGCGGCCGCTTTCCAGTCTTTTACCATTCCAACTTTTATGCTCTTGTGAGCAAGCTTATGCGTTTCTAGTTTGGCAGTCTCTAAACGTTCGCAAAACCCGCAAAACTTTTTCTTGTGTCTTATGATGGTATCTTCACTTATGCCCACATAAACACAGGCTTTTGCTTGACTCATTCCGTCCGCTAACATATTTATCAAAATCTCTTCCTTTTCTTTTGTTATCAATAATGGACGACCAGTTTTATTTTTAGATTTTTTCATTGGATTTACGTATTTAATAATTATGAGAAAATGATTAATTTTTGAAAAAAATTGATCACCATCTGTAGGATGGAATCTCTGTTAGTACTCTCTGAGTTAATCTCTGATGTTTATCTCTGTAATATTTTGTATGGATTTGCAAATTAGTTTGTCGAATCTTGCAAACTTGTAAGTTGGATTCTGCAGATTATTTTTCTATATAGAAGCCATCTATATTTTTTTCGGACGCTCTTTTTTCAAGTAATCCAACCATTTTTTCAATATTTATATAAAAATGTCTCTTTTGAGGTATGCCCTTATTTTCCACAGCTAAAATTCCTAATTGCTTCCATTTTTTTATAGCAGTGTCTTGCTCCGATCTTGTTAGACAAGTTTCTTTCTTAAATTCATTCATGGTCTTAAAAATACAATTTTTCTTATGCCCTTTATCCCACCAATAAAGTAACTGAGACATAAAAAGCCCTGCTGTAGCACTTCCAATTATCCTACCAAGTGCTGGGTTAAAAGCTATAGGCTTTTCCCTCAGTAAATCTATTATCAAGCTATTTATATTTCTTCTAGTCATATTATTCACTTGGCTTATAAACCGCAGTAAGTAATCTTAATAATGTTTCGCTGTAATCAATTGCTTCCTGATCAGAAATAACAACCCCAAATGTTTGGAGATATAATTCTTTAAATTCTTTTAATTGATCTTGGGAAAGCATTTTGAATATTTCATACTCAAAACGACAAAAGCCAGCAGATAGACTGCTGGCTTGTTTAAAAATTGGTAATAAAAAACCAAAGCAACAAAAAGCAGTTATCTAACTAACATTCATTGCTTTGGTTTCATGAAGATTCCAAATCCTTCCCAATGACCTTCCATGTCACTGCTACGACACAACTCTTTCGAGTGTGTGAAGTAGTTGAGTTTTTAAGGGTACATTTATATTATAGAAAATTAGCTTGAACGAGTCAAGCAGTTGTATTTTAAGCAATTCGATGGTATTTTATAGATGGTACCATACTCGAATAGACTACCGAAATACCATTTCGGTTTTTAAGCTCCAATCACGCCCTTTAGCGGGCGGCTCGATGCACATGATTGGAGCATTTCGGTGTCTTCTTGAGTGTGGTACCCGTCGGGTCGTCCACTCAAGCGGAACTTCTCGACGACTTAATTATTAAGTCGTTTTATTTATGGAAAAGAAAAAGGAGAGAGTCATCCAATTCTTAAGAAAGCATTGGAAAATAATTTTAGTTGTGATTTTAATAATCACAGCATCAAATCTATGGGAAGAAAAACGTAATATGCAATTTTCCCTAATAAATTACAAATCTATTCCGCATATAAATCTGACAAATACTCTGGCATACTATCCTCATGACAATTCGTTTGCAGGAGAGATAAGAGGATTTGTTAAACTAAAGAACGAGAATGACCAGCCTAAAAACATGAGGCAGTATTTTACAATCGAAACTACCAACAATAAGGATGTCTTAGTATTAGATGAAATAGTAGCTCTTAATGCTTTACCGCCACAAAGCATTGGAAAAACTAAATTAGTGAAAAAAAGTGAATCGGGAGAAACAATGGTCTTAGAAGACGAAAATGGTCTCCAGTTTTTCTACAATAAAAACTCAAAAGAAATATCGCTGGAGGATGCAAAGCTAATAACAAGTGATTCAAATTACCGAGATTTCATGCTACAATTTATAAACAAATAGGATTTAAATTAATGAAAAATATAATTAAAATTTTGCTGATAGTATTACTTCTGTTTTTAGCTGTTTCGGGTTATAAAAGTTATCAAAAGAAAAATTCCTGGACATTGCTTGTTTGCAAAAACACGATGCCAAATGGCACAGAGTGCAACGACATTTCATATGAGATTCCAAACTTTAAATCTGAAAAAGAATGTCTGCTTGAAGGAGCTGACAGATTTTCAAAAGAAGGGTTTGAATGCGGAAAGGGTTGCAAGAAAGATGGTGGGTTAAATATTTGTTCCATAATTTGCAATAAGGCAGGATGTAACTAAGCAAAACTAAGCAAAACTAATTGACATCCTGGCTTATTTAGGCTACTTTATACTAAGCAATAATAAAACTAAAATCAATTTAAGAACATGAAAAAATCAACAATTATAGGTATCTTAGCAATCATAATCCTTGCTGTAATAAGTGGATTTTTGGTTTGGAAAAATAATCAGAGAGAGACAACAGTAGACAAACGAGAGAGTCTAGATAGTATTGAAAATAAAAGTGATTTAATTAAAATTCAGAACGATACAAAATTTGGCACAAGATTAACCGAGGAAGAAATTGCATCCATAAAAAATAATAACTTTTTTATTTGGTATGAAATTCCAGAACTTGGGATTAAATTCAAAGTTACCCCAGATTCAAAAGAAGATTTAAAATATATTGTAAATAAACACGATAAGCAAGGCATCTATTTGTATAGTAAATCCATAGTAGAATTTCTTAAATGCGAGAATTTAATTGATTGCTCAGAAGGTTCATTGGGAAAGGTATCTACTGAAAAAAATTTGGAAATAGAAAAAAATACTGGGATTCCGTCATGCAGAAAGGAGGGAATAGTTGCAAATGTTGCGAATGATTTAATTTGCCTTACTGGATCACAAGCTCCAGTATTGACTGGCGTTCAGTATGAAAATTATCTAAAATTGATTGGCAATAGGAAATTTGGAATTTATTTGAATACTGCGGAATCTATTGAGTAAGGAGCAAGTTGTTTGACAACTTAATAAATCTCAAGAAAAAGGAGGGAGTGAACAATGCTAAAAAAATCGGCGGTTATTTTATTTTTGGTGTGTATTTGCTTCAGTAGTGTCTATGCGGACTATCCGTATGATTCAGTTTGTCCGAGTCCTGCTGGAGGTAGATACTTGCAAGGGACGGATGGTGACCAGTGGGATTTTTGGAAATGCGAATGTGTCTCATACGCTGCCTATATGATGAGTGGCGTAAATTTTAGCAATTCCTACAGAGGGGCGAGCTGGGGGAATGGTGGTCACTGGAATGATGCTGCAGGAAATGTTAGTGGACAGAATATAGTCGTTGACAATTATCCGCTTCCTGGTGACATTGCATACTGGGAATACAATTGGACAGGTGATCCAAATAATCACTCTGATGATTACGGACATGTTGCTTTTGTCGAGAAGGTTCATTTTAATTCTAGTGGTAATCCTGTAAGTGTCGACATAAGCGAGTATAACTTTAACAATGCCTATGATTATGGAACACGCAACAATGTCCCTGTTAACAATCCTTCGGGTTTTATACACATCCTTGCCTATGAGGAAGGCGTAACAACTCTGGGGTATCTGGATTGCTACGAAATGGGAGATCTTTGTAGTAATCAGACGCACGAGGAATGGGGTCGAATCGTAAACAAAGTATGGAATGATTATCGATGCACAAACTGCACCAGTAGTTATGATGTAGCTTTCATCAACACGACTGCAACGGGTTTTGGTGGTGGAGATAGCTCAAGCGGTTCAGCGAGCCTTCCAGATTTCATCATCAAGAAAATCTGGCTCTCTGATTCGTCAGGCAAGCCCAAGACTGTTTTTACGCCAGGCGAAGCCATGCAAATCCATGTAGAAGTGAAGAATGACGGAGTAGATACGCCGTCAGGCATTGAGGTGAAGTACTATCGGTCAAACGGATACAAAAAGGATTCAAATCCCACCACTCTTGCAACTGATTTTATCAACAAAGATGATCTCGATGGAGGTGAAACGCACAATGAGCTGAAGAACACAACTGCACCAACCACTTTGGGTACATATAACATGACTGCCAAAGCGGATTCTGATCATGATGTGGACGAAGAGCATGAAGGCAACAACTGGTCTGATGAAGCGGCTTTCACTGTTGTGAACACTGTGGTTTCATTCAAGCTTTTACCGTTCATGAACAGTATTTTGGAATAAGGTAAGAATAATCAGGAACAACACAGAAGCAAACCAAAAAATTATAAGGAGGAAGGTATCATGAAGAGAATCGCAATGGTTTTCGCAGTATGTACTTTTTTGTTTGTGTCGGCGACTTCCGCAACTGCCGGAGAATATCTGGGCTATCTGACGAATTACTGGGTCGAGTCCAATGGAGACCTGACATTCTATCTCGATTCATCGACTGGTTTGTGTGGCTCAACGGTCTACAAAGTGCGAAAGAGCCAGTCCAATTTCAATGAACTTTATCCCGCTCTGATGCTGGCTCTCGCCAAAGGCTACGAGGTCGATCTGGTGGTAACAAGCTGTACGGGTTCCTACAATTATGTCGATTTCGCAAAGATTTGCAACGCCGAATCTGGTTGCAACTAAAATGACTAACTGAGCCGCTGGGGTATCATTCCCTAGCGGCTCTCTTTTATTATAATGTTGCGCTAGACATTTCTCAAAAAACAACAAAAAAAATGATAAAACAATCAGGACGGCAAATAAATAAGCAGAATGACTGGAATAGGTTTGTAATTACAGAGCAGAAAAAACTCGAGGTATGATCCGAGTAAATGAGAGTTTTTAAACTGAAGTTCCCAATTCTTTCAATTTATCTTTGATAGCTTCTATTTTATCTTTCTCGTTTTGATTGATAGGAGCTCCTAAAGGTCGCAGATAGTTATTGATAAATTTTTCGCATATCTGAACAGCTACATTAGAGAAAAGGGGGTATGTATTTAGAAATTCTGAATTAATTATTTCGAAGATGTCCGTTGTATCTCTTACGGAAACATTGTTATTTCTGATTATTCTTATCAAGAAACTTATTACAACCCTAAGAGCAGTTTGTGGATCAACTTCATAGTTTTTGGATAATATGAGTCTAAGATTTAAGAATTTTAAATTTTCAGGCTTTATAGCAATAACTCCACCCCTATTTAAAATTACCGCTTTTTCAAGGTCATCCGTTGTGAGAGGCAAAAAATGAACTCTATAGGAAGATAGATAATAAAAGTAATCTAAATATTCTTCCAGACTCAGACTTCCTTTTTCGAAAAGTTTTTTTACAATAGTAATGCTTGAAAAATATTTAGGAATTCCTTTTTTTGTTTCAAGGTTATTGGCTTGTAGATATAGAAAATCATCGGTCAAAATCAAGTCTTTATTTTCTTGAGCTAAGATACAGGCATCTCTTAATTCCGCTGGAATATTTTTTTCTGAAAAGCAGTCCGACACTAACGATTCTGGAACATAAAGAATATTATTAGAATTCTCTTCAATAATTTTTATTGCATTTAAGATATTGTTTCTGATTATATTCATTGTAGGCGGGTGAGCTTCATGGTATTGTATTTTCCCTTTTTTATAATCCATATGTCCAACTTGTCCAGGAGAAAGCTCGAATTTTTTAGACGCCTCCACTAAAAAATTAATGACTGAGTACGGTGTTTTTAAATTCGGTATTGATTTGAATACTTTCTCGAATAGGCCTCTTTCCGCAAGAAACAAGGCAGATGTTGCATCTAAGAAAACAACTTTTCCTTCCAAGGCTAATTTGACAGATTCTTTTTGTCTGCCTATTTCTTCTTGTGTTCCCGTCATACATTTTATGAAACCCCTATCTTCACTTGAAATTCTGCCAATAGCGTTCATTAAACCTCCTTCATTTAAAGCTAAAAATGCCAATGGGAAAGGATTCTTACAATACATTTCAAAAAATGATTCTTTTCCCCGACTTTGATCCTTCATGAAATTGATTAAATTTTTAGGATCAAAATTGCCATCATTTTTTGCGACTTTTATAATTTGCACGCCTTCTATCCTATTTTCATGAACAAGCATATTAAATTTATCTACTATTTGCCTGAAGATATAATTTTCAATTTTAAGTATCTTGCTTATTGAGCGAGGTTTCTCTGGTGGGGAATATTTATCATCAGGAAATTCAATACTTTCTCCAACTTTTTTATTCATAAATGAAACATATTTTGGATTATCCTTAGATACTTTTGTTGCATCCAGAGGTAAATTTTCACCAATGTAGTACCACCTGTCGGAGCCACTAGTTAGTTTTACAAAATTATTTTCAGTAACTTCATTTTCCGATGTTTCTATGTCTATTTTCTCAAGATTATCAATTGACACCATGAGCATATAAAGCATCGAATAGTCTTCATCGGATGGTGTTTTTTGCATTTTAACCCCTTCAACCAAAGATCTCAGAGCTTCTTTACCTTTGCTATTTTTCGTGAATATGTCTGCCTCCAAAAACTTCAAGACAGGAGTATTAAGTTGTTCTTGCATCTCTGTAATAAATTTGTTGGCCTCAGGATATTCGCCCCTGTTCATTAGCGATAGAATAATAAATCTAATTACAACTTCAGTGTTATGCTCATTTATCATTTCTTTATTTTTAAGTAATTCCTTGCCCAGTTTTACAATATCTGGATATTTTTTCATGTAAAAATAAGTATCTACAAGACTGAGCTGAAGATTTATTATGCCGTTTTCATCTTTTTCTATTTGAATCCATTTTTCTAATATTTTGCTTTTCAAAAAGTAATCTTTTTTTTGATCAGCAATTTTATAAAACAAGTCGCATTCTACTGGGTTTGATTCAGATAAATTTATATTTAGCAATATTTTGTAAGCATCGTCGATCTCATTCTGATCATAATGGAATGCTAATAGAATTTTATTTTTGTCATAAAATTCTGCTTCTGGAAGCTCTTCTATCGTCCGCTTTCTTAATGTTGGGAAATCCTTAGCATGTGAAGCAAAAAGAAACATGAATATGTTATCTTTTTTCAAATATTCAATCAGTTCATCTTGTTTATCGAGTGATATTTTTTCTATAAATTGAACAGCCGAAACATCGTCCATCCTTTCAAAAAACGCTTTTCCTTCGACAAGTAGCTTTCCATTAGCACAAAATTGAAGTATTAATGACTTTGCTAGCTGATCCGATATTTTTATTGTTAAAGATTCTAGATGGCTTAATAGTTTTTGAAAATCTAAATCTGGTGGGAAGACGTTTTCGAGCAGAGAGCCTAATATTTGATCAACAGTAGTATCAAAATGTAATTGTAAGGCTTGGTCAAAAATTTCTTTCGCCAAGCGATTGGCTGATTTTGGATCATTTTCGCCTAGTGCCTTGATAAAAAATCTAAAATTTAATGTGAGCCTTATTTTTTTGCTGGTGTTATTAAATTCTTCGTACTTTTTGGCTAAGAAATCAAGATGATCGTAGTATTCTTTTTTTGCCTGCTCAGTTTTTTTTGTAGCTTTTTTCCTTTCTAAAATATTCGCTTTGACTTCATAATTTGAAAAACGATTCGGATTTAAATTAATAGCTTTTTCTATAAATTCATCTGCTTTTTTGTCATTACCTTCCTTATCATAAAGGATGGCGTATACTCTATAGAAAACAGACCTCATCCTTTTATCTTGCGGAAAATTATTTTCATCTATATTAGATAGATTCACTGACTCTCCCAATCGTAACGCTCTTATTAACTTTTCTAGTTTCAGGAGAGAAGATTTGTCATCAATTTTTTCTGCCTCATCCAATAAGCTCTTATTTTTATCAGAATCATCTAGATCAAGACATATCTCCGCCAAATACAATAATGGCCTTGAATCATTCGGATATATTTTGTTAAGTTCAGTATATTTTTTAACAACTTCGGGGATTTTCCCATCTAAAATAAGGGCTCTGCATTTCAAAATTTCATATTCTAGCTTTAATTCTGCATTGTCTATGTTATCCAAAGATGACTCTAATTTCTCTAGTGAATTCAAAACGAAATCCCCATTTCCTTTGTCTAGCTCAATCTCCAGATTATTTATAAAATCATTTATTATTTTTATAGAATCTCTTGAGTCAACGGAAAATTCTAAGCCAAGCAATTGATCTTGACTTAGCCCCAAAACTGCATTTTCTATCTTTTTGGGAGTTAAAATATCGAATTTTATTTCTGGGTACTTTTCATTTAACTCTGCTAACTTTGAAAACATTGGTTCGCTTAATTCTTGAAACTTATCATTAAATACAAAATTGTATTCCTTGATTGGATATTTTTTATCCCAATGCTTATAAAGACCCTCGAAGTCATCTGCCATCTTTTCGGCCGCCTCAGCTTGTTTTTCAGATGGATCTGCAGGAGCATAAATTTGAAAATATACTCCCGTATCCTTTATAAATCCGTCATTTTTTTTATCTCCAATATTTCCATAGGGCTTTACTGGCTCAAAGCCTGGATATATCAGCCTCATTATTTCCCATAAAAAGGACTGACATTCAGTTCCATTTTTCTTGAATATCTTATTTTGAAATTGAATTCTTAAGTAATGTTTATCCATTTTTGTTTAATTTAGATAATTATTTTAATAAAGGCACCGAAAACGGTGCCTTTATTGCCTATAAATTTCTTTTCAATACTTCTAGTTGGATGAGGTCATAGCATCTTCCCCAAGTGGCTTTGTCTTTTCCAAGCTTATTAGGATTCCTGAATTCCTTAGCTTGTTCTCCGACTCTTTCCGCAAGTTGCTCCTTGTATTCTCGAAAAAACTTAATCGGATCGGCTTTCCAGGTACATTTTTTCTCATCACAATTAATCAGATTTCGAAAGGAAGCTAGAATTGGATATATAAATCCGCTAGGAATTATATAAGATGATTCTTTTTCAGTGAATGGAAGTAATGTCTTATTCTTCTTTTTGTTCGAGAGTTCGCTTACTCCAGTTAAAGCTCCGAATTTCCCGCCAATTTTATTGTAAGCCTCTGGAAGTTCCAAATATATGACATCTCGAAGTTCGAGAACCTGAGGAAGCAATGGAATGTATTTTTTTATTCTTTTCTCGTTCTCGTTACTTCTGAAATAATCAAGGACGGAGCTTCTGGTAGAGTATGCCTTTATTGGATGTGCATTATTATCATATGATTCTACATCAAAGCACATTAGATATGAAAGGATCTCTCGAATATCTATGTCTTTTGCTTTCTTTTCTCCATCGGCTTCTTCGGTAAGCTCAAATTCCTTGTAGGCTATTCTATTAGCATAGCTTTCGTTCTTTAAAACATCCTTTACTAATTCATATTTTTGAAGAAGCTCTTGGATGCTTTGCTCTTTTACCTGGGTTGAGGTGTTTCTTGCTTCTACTATGCCAACTACACTCTCATAATCCTTCACACCTTCAAGAATTTCTATTTTAACAAAAGCCTTTATTTCAACTAATTCATCCTCGGTAATATTTTCGAGATATTCTCGGATCACTTTAAATGTGTGACCACCGTCTAGTAATCCATTTCTTTTTTTGTCGGATACTTCTATCTCAACGACATTTTTTTTATTGTCATAGGTTGCTTTATCCACAATAATTGTCATGCCTCTGTTTTTAAAAAAGAAGGAATCAGGATCATCGTGGAGTGTTTCCGATATTTTTCTTGCCACGCCAGAATTCAATTTGGCATCTCGGACATTAATTTCTCTCCATTCATCCAGAATAGCTGGAATATCTTTTATATTTACTACCATTATATAGTCTCGCGAAGCTTGGTCATATGGACTTTCAATTTTCCTGAAAGAAACTACGGGAAATTTAATTAATGTACTTGTTTGATTATTCATGTCTTTTAAATTAAATTAATTAAAAACGAAAAAAAACGCATCTCGCGTCTTTAATAAAAATCCAAGCCATTTTATTTGAGCCAGTTTTTTTACTAAGCATTTTCGAGGTTTCCCTGCGAACATCACAGCTTTCGCTAGTAATGGTGAACGCGAGAGCAGTTCACAGTTAAATTATAAGTCGTATTTTTTTAGCTGTCAAGATTGATTAGACTAAAAATAACTGATCTCTTGTTTTCGCTTTATTTTTTCAATATTTATCTCTAAATTGATTTAATTTGAAAATTATAATATTAAATACTGGTTCGTATCATTTTTAGCTCGCGGAGCATTGCGCAGAAACCACCTTCAAAAGAGGTGGTTTGTGCGTTATATAAGCCAAATTCAGGAGGTTCGAACCTATCAAAAAACAGGCCTGACCAGAACAGGAATGATAACGACCAAAAAATGCATTTAACCCTGTAATAATGGGATTTCGGAGAGGTTCGAACCTAAATCTAAGTATAATAAAATTATCAAGGTTTGCTTTTTCTTGATTATTCTTAAAATAAAGCTATGGACCCAAGAGCAATTGAAATTTATACCGACGGATCATCGAAAGTGCATCACGGTTGTGACGCAGGTTGTGCTTTTGTTGTTGTTTATCCTGAGCATGCAAATATAACTGAAGCAGAACAGCATAACTGGTCTTATGACAAATCAAAAATTGTAGCTATGGAAATTGAGGCAATAAATAGATCTCTAGATTGGATTACAAGGGAACAACAACGATTAAAACAACTTAATATATTATCCGCTGTAATACACTGTGACAATATTAGTGTTGTTGATACGGCTAATAGTTATGTTTTTTCTTGGGCAAAAAATGGATGGAAAAAGAAGAATGGCGGAGACATCGCGAATATAACTGCATGGAAAAAGTACATGACCCAAAGGAGAAAATTAGCCGGATTGAATATAAATATAAAATGGATCAAGGGGAAGAAAACCGAAGAGACAAAGACTGTTGATAAGTTGGCTAAATCGGCTGCAGACAAGCCTGGTAGATATAAGAGTAGAGACTTTATGCCATCTAAGTTCGCAGACAGACTCGATCCTAAGCAACTTTTCAAAGAAGTTTATAATGGCCCGGAAAACGCACTTATACGAGTCTACTATCATCAGCCAGTAAATAAAACAAAAAACAGTGAGTATAAGGTTTATTTTGAGGTGATTGAAGGTGATAGCGTGAAAGGTTCGTGCATAGCATATTGTACTCAAAAATTTGACAGTGAATATATCGATAGAAAGAATTATTACAGAGCCTATTTTAATAAAATTGATACTTATCGAACTATTTTTGTAAGTGTGGAAAAAATTATAGGATACGAGCTGGATATTATAAAGTCAAAGATGAAAAAGAATTACGGACGATGTTAAGTGGTAAAATATTTTTTTGTTAAAAATGTTCGGATGATGAAATTGGTATACATGCCCTCCTGTCAGAATTTCTAAATAATTGGAGATTCTCCAAGAGGGTGGTCATTGACCGTGTGGGTTCGAGTCCCATTCCGGACACTAATTAAATAACTCCTCGCTGTTTTCGCGTGGAGTTATTTTTCTACTGCTAGTTCCTTTAGTTGTCCTTGAAGTTTCGTAGAACTGGCGTAAGCGAGTTCAAGCTCTTTACTGTCTGGCGGATCAGATGTTTTTTCGTAAATTGCCCTAGAAGTCTTTGCGATCTTCTTTATTCGGAGAATTGGGTTTTCTTCTCCGATAACAAACTGGCTGTCTTTCATATGGAGGTCCGTCTTCTATCCAATAGCTTGGAAACAATTAATTAAATAATTCGGAGTTTTAAATTCAATTCCCATATGCAATCTCTCGGTATTGTAGTAATTAAGATAAGTCGGCAATGCTCTATTAAATATCCTAACATTAGTTGGTAACTTATCTAAACATTCCTCCTGTAGAGTGCGATTAAATCTTTCCACATAAGAATTATCATTGGGTTTTCTTACTCTAGAATGACGGTGTAAAGTCTTAATTCTTTCGGAAAAATGTTGAGAAAATTCCGACCCGTTGTCTGATTGGATACACTTAAATTTAAAATCTGCTAAAGCGCCAGCTCTCTTTAAAAAATCAACACTTTTACCGGCACTAATCTTGTCTGTAGCTAAAGCATAGCACCAACGAGAGTACACATCAATTAAGGTGTAGACATAGATCCTTTTTCTTTCATTGATCATTAGGTGAATGGTATCTACCATCACCAAATCTCCTGGTTTTAAGGCCTGGGGACGCTTAATTGATTTATGTAGTCTTTTCCAGGGACTTCTTTTTTTAATTAAACCCGCATAATCCAATTTTCTCTTAACGCTATTTAAGCTCACATGAATACCATCATTAATTAGGTGTTGATGAATCACATCACTACATCGATTATACTTCTTTTTGTACGCAATAATCTTTCCTACAACATCTTTTGAAAGTTCTCTTGGATGATGGTGTGGACGAGATGAAACGGTTGGAATGAAATTAACTCCTCCAGTCGGAGATTTGTTGACCCATTTACTTACCGCACTTTTGGAATAGCCGAAATATCTAGCCACTGAACTGACTGACTTACCTGAAAGAACCATATTTACTGCCTTGGCACGAAGTCTAGGCATCCTTGGATTAGTTGTATACATATTTGGAAACGTTATTTTTTTAACTGGTTATTCTACACCAGAAAACGTTTCCAAGCTATTGGGCTATTACGAAACATTTGACAAAATAATATAAGTATAGCAGACTATTTACATCTCTTGCTAAGTTGAATATCTTGCAAGAATAAATGAAAATGACTGGCAATTTAAACCTATTTCTCTTTGAATCACTCTTAATAAGGGCTTTTCAAAAAAGGAGGCAACCCATGAGAACATTGACAATGTCGCACAAAAACATTGGACTCCAATTTTTTGTTTGGGCTTGGGAAGTAAATCCAAGCAAATTAAACGTCTGCAAACTATTTTGGGGTACCGTTTTTTTGCCACTTGGATTTTTTAGCAAAAAAAGACAGCGCCCATTTTACTGTCTTTCTCCTTTGGCTGCGGTTTGGTTGACATGCCTGGCCATCCCTAGTCTTTTTTTGGGAAGATATACTTCTGCTATTGCGCTTTTTCTGCTCGTCCTGTGTTCAATATTTTGCAATTATTTACGGCGAGAAACAATTGCAAAAAGATGTAACCAGGAAGAAGTGAAATTGAGAGAATTAGAAGCAAAAAAAGAGATGGATGATTGTCATTTCAGTGCGCGGACAGAAAGGATTCTTGATATAATTTTCAATCCTATTTTCTGGATAATTGCTCTCGCATTAGAAACGGCTGAAAAATTTTATCGCACCAGACCAGGAGAACAAATAACTGGACTACTGTCACTCTTTTACTATTTTCTCAAATCAGTGAAGCAAAGAGTGTGTCTTCCTGTGAAGATAGAATAAATCGCGGTTTTCATTCTAAAAATCAACACAAACCGAGTTAAACGAAATTGCGCTTAAGCTCTTGGCAAGGTAAGCTCTTCGGACTTACCTTGTTTTTATTTTTTAAAAAACAGTAAATTATCAAATTTATTTTCTCATGAAAAACAACATCCAGAAAAAAATTGACACGAGCCTGGGAATTTCATATACTACCTAATCAGTTTTTTAACAAATAAATTTCAAAAAATTAAGCAAAACCCCCACAACCATTCAGGAGGAAATGGCATGAAAATAAACCTAGAAAAATGTACAGAACTTGATGCTGATGAACTCAGGGAAAAAACG
>JALNYX010000001.1:32639-43701 GCA_023229615.1 Candidatus Moraniibacteriota bacterium | reverse complement strand
CAACCAAGTTCTGCTCGCGGGAGACACTACGGCTATGTAGATTCGGAAGGCCGAGTGTATGTAAAAAATGCCTACTCTGCAGTAGAAAAATATTTGATCTTTGAAATCGGATCCGAAATGGGCGTGTTTTATGTGATCGAATTGGGTATTTCAGACATTGGAATTATCCACGGACACACACCGGAAATTGATATCCATATAGCAGCAGACATTGGCGGAATGGTGGCTGTCACCAGATCCGAGGCAATCGAATTCCTCATTTCAAAAGTCACGCATTTCTTCGAACATAAAGAAATTGACGCCGACGGAATAACGGACCTTCTGCGAAAGGCTCTGAATTAAATTCATCAATTGCTAAAGGGAGGAGGAAATATCATGAATACAAAAATAATTGCACGAGGCAACGAAGCTTTTTTTATTGCAAATGTAGCACCGAAAATGTTTGGGGTGGAATTTTCTCAGGCGCTTCTGTATGGACTCCGACAATCAGTATTATACGGGACAGAAGGTGGCTACATCAGGATTAATGGCACATCTGTCGGCATATACGGAGAACTCGCCGGAAAACTTCGTTCCAGAGAAAACGTCATTGCCGAAGTTGCAATGCAAATTCCAAAAAATGTGTCCGGAGATTTAAGTGATGAAATCCACATCACACATTGCGGACACAAATTCTCTTTCAAAATTACCGAGTACGAAAGAGATGCCGACCATAACTTCAGACCAATTAATGATCTTTCAATCATTCCCGATGATGAAAAAATCGGGAGGCTTGTAGAATTGACAATAACGTTTGATGACGTTATTGAATAACAGCCCGCCAATGGAGAACCCTCCATTCTGGTGGGTTTTCTGTTTTTCATATCCACTTTGATTCAAATTATTCCAATATTTTCTAAAATTTTATCTATTCAAATCTTATCAACTATCCAAACCCACTCCCCCGCCTTGTACTCTTTGCCACAATTTTAATACCCACCGAAGTGGGTACTTGTGTAAGTATTAAATTTTTTTGAGGCGGGAAATAAAAAAACCGCTTCAATCTTTTTTTAAGACATCAGCGGCTCCAAGGCAGGGGAATACCAAAACATTTTTTTAGC
Organism: Candidatus Moraniibacteriota bacterium; assembly: GCA_023229615.1. Taxonomy (GTDB): domain Bacteria; phylum Patescibacteriota; class Minisyncoccia; order Moranbacterales; family UBA9337; genus UBA12151. Next base: position 42,601 of record JALNYX010000001.1, on the reverse strand, counting down.
CAACGGCAAGTTTTTTGCGCATTGCCGAACCTATGACCCGTCAAGGCATAGGAAATAAACATAAACATATCGCCACCATCACCGCATCCAAAGCAATAATAAGTACCTTGATTGGTGAAAACTAAAGAGGGTGTTTTCTCTTTGTGAAATATGCATTTTGCCACATATATCCCTATTCCCCTGTGGGTTCGTTTGAATTTTATTCCAAGTTTGGATAGAATCTGATCCCACCCAATTTCTCCTCGCAAATTAATAAAATAAGAGCGAGGAATGTTTCTTGTTTTCATAACACACCTCGCTTTTCGTTAGAGTTAAAGAACAAATTTCTCCGTTGCCGAAACGTAATGTTTCCGCCCGCTAGTAATGCTCAATTACGCCAACGGTCATCAGATTTCTCGGCATAAGCAACGGAGGGTAAATCAGACAAATCGCTGGCGCATTTGTGACCACAAGTTTGAAGCTTATCTTGTATAGGCCACTGGTATTACATGGATAATGTCAAGGAAATATTCAAAAGTCAATAGTAAAATTCACAAGCAAGCATAAAGAGGTTTGAGGCATTTCTTATTGACAAGACGGTTTCATTCGCTTACAATAGCATATTGAAAGATTTGTCAAAAGCGAAAACAGTTTTTTAACAATATACTATGAGGTGAACAAAATGGAAATTCCTGATGGTTTTGTTGCAATTGAAAGGATTGCTCTCACGCTGGGCGGACAATCAGTTGTTATGGTCGCATATGACGGTTTTGGAAACCGATTACTACTAGAGAAACTTGGGCATTTAAAGAATGAAAAATGTATACTCTTTTTTGATCTATGCATGAAAGTTATTTATATGCGTCGAGATGATATTATGGAAATTGATACATTAGAATTCCTTTGCGCTGAATGTCCTTGTGCAATAGGGATATCTGACGAGCGAATTCCCCAAATAAGAAGTCATCTTAATTTCATCAATAGTAGAAATGCGCTCAGAAGTGTAATCAAGATTGAACCGGCTGGCATTCTAGCTGTTGAAACAAAAGAAAAGGAGGCGACGCGTCAAGCTCCTCCGAAAACTACAGCGCCAAAGAAAAGGCGACGAAAAAACGTATTTGGATCTATACCATCTAATCCCATAGCGTCAATGCCCATTCCAGATCCGGATGAAGTCTTCGTTTTTACCGGAGGCACGGCCTACCGCATATTTTGTGGCAGTGAGGATATCACCTCATCGTGCAAGGTAGATTTATCTGATCCGGAAAAAGTAAAAGCGAAAGCCAGAAGCTTGAGAGTTTCCGTTGTCGGGATTCGTGTGGTAGAATATAGCGAAAAATTTCCCGATGGGAAGAATATCCCCTTCTAAACACCCGCTTCGAACAGAGACCCTCTGCTTCGGTAGCGGGTTTTCTTTTTTTACAGAAAAATATTTATAGTTTCTTTTCCCGCGGATGCGAATTTCTTTTGATATGGAATTAAAAAAAACACAAAATTTGAATTTATAACGAAAAATTTTCCCGAAGACAACAAAAAATACGCGGAATTTGCGTATTTTTTGTTATCTGCAAAATTGTCTTTCTTACATTTTCTTACTGAAAAGTTCTGCCGGTTTCAGTTTGATGATAGAGAAAAGATAGATGATTTCCAAGATTCCAATCGTATTTACAACCAGAAGAATCGCGAACCACCACTCCTGCCCTCTTCTTCCTGAATGCCAAAGCGCCAAGCCTTTCCAAAAAATACTCCACAATAAAAACAGTGGAAAAACCGGAGCAATCAACTGAATGAGCGGATCAAAACTATTTATCATAAATCACTTATTACATTTGAAATTATTTTTCTTTGCCTGTTTTCTTAATTGTTTTAACTACTCGTGAAGCGTCTTTGGATATTTTCTGCTTAGCGGAAGATGCCAACTTACTCATCGACTTCCAGTGTTTTTTAAGATCAACTGCCAACGCTTCAATTTCCGGCTGGCTCGCTTTTTTCCCTTTTTTATATTCACTTGCCACCGCATCGATAATCTCTTGATAAGCCGGCTCGGTAATCTCACGCATTGTTTCAAGTTTTTCAACAATCTCCCCTTTCATTTTAATAACCCAGGATTTTGCCTGTTGTCTGTGCTTTTTTCCTCTTGGTCCAAAAAGAAAATAAGCTGTTGCCGCAATAGCAGCCAAACTAGTACCCAATACCACCAACCCTGCCACTTTCGAATTGCTCTTTTTCTTTTGCATATTTTTTATTTTAAAAAATTATTATTTTGTTATTTTATTTTTCCTCTTTTTTCTTACCAGAACTCCTTTTCCGTGCCGGAGGAAAAAACAAACGGAAAATCAAATTTGACTCAAGCCTCTCTTTAATTTCAGCGGCAAATTCTTCCGATGCTTTGAAATGAATCAATAATTTTTCTGAAATTAAATAAAAGTTCTTGCCCGCCTTAATGAGATAAAACAAGAAAACAGAAAACAACACTGCCAAAATTATTGACGCGACAGAAGAAATAAAAAAGAAAATGTCTGCTTTCATCACTGTTTCCATATTGTGCAGTATATCACATTATCACTCCATTGCATAGAAAACAACTTATTGCCCACCCAATTTCCGTTATTAAAACCGTTCTTTTTTATCAATAAATGTCATATATAATGTCGGGACAATAAACAGCGTGAAGAATGATGATATGGAAAGTCCGAAAATCACAGCGCTACCGAGAGCCGTCCATGTTTCATTGGAAAGCGTGATTGGAATAATACCAGCAATAGTTACGATTGAAGTAATGAAAATCGCCTCGAGCCTGGATTTTCCCGCATCAATAACAGATTCATCAAAAGGAATTCCCGATTTAATATTAAGATTAATCTTATCAATCAAAATAATGGCATTTTTAACTACGATTCCGAAAAGTGCAAGAATTCCAATAAGCCCGGGAAAACTCAAATTCACTTTCAAAAGAGCCATACCAAAGAAAACACCAATAAGAGCCAACGGAAGCGTGACGAGCACAATAATCGCCTTCTTAAATGAATTGAATTGAATCACAAGCGTTGAAACAATCAAAATCATAGCAATAACCATAGCGCGAATAATTGAAAGCACGGATTCCGTATTTTGTTCATTTTCCCCTCCATAACTTATTTCATATCCTTCCGGCAACGAATAATCTTCTGCAATCTTTTTTTGAAATTCCTTAACAACTTCAGTTGAACTCGCGGTTCCGCTCACATCCGCCGTCAATAAAACTGTCCGTTTTTGATTGATGCGTGAAATTGAACCAACTGACGGAGTTAATTTTACGGTCGCGACATTCTTAATGAAAACTGGTTGATTTTTTGCATTCAAAATTTGCAAATTTCTGATAGCATCCAGAGTTGGAATTTTATCCTTGGCAAAGCGTGCGATCACTTCTACATCTTTATTTTCACGAATAACTGTTGTCACAGATGTTCCTGAAATCGCCGTACGCAAAGTAGATCCGACAATGCCAGTATTAAGATCATACAATTCCATTTTTGCACTATCAAGAATAAATGTATATTCTGCCGGTGCATCTTTAAGAGAAATATCCGAATTAACTGTTCCTGAAATAGAATCGACTAGTGGCTTTAAATCATTAGCTATCTTATCCAGCGTCTGCAAATTTTCTCCGCTTATTTGTGCCTGAAAAGCTTTACCGGAAGGAGGACCGCCGGAAGGAGTAGAAACTGTAATTGTCGCATCTTGAATATCAGCAAGAGATTGACGAATTTCATCGGCAATATTATACGCCTTAATATTGCGATCTTCCGGATCTGTGAGTTTAATCGTGATCGAGGCAGTATTAGAATTATTCAATCCTCCTTCTCCAATTTTCGAAGTTGATCCTGGATTACCTACGATTGTAGAAAAATTCACAATATCAGGAGTTTTTAACAATCTTTTTTCCACTTCTTGAGTAATTGCATCCGTTTGATCTAAATTCAAACCAACCGGTCCGCGTATGCTCACATACAAAGCATCCCCATCCGATACAGGAAAAAATTCAGTTTTCACAACTCCGGTAATTGGCAATGCTATTGCGAAAAGGAAAAGAATAACTGCTGAAAGCAAGGTGATAATCCTACGTTTTCGCGACATCGTAATCATTCTTAAATATTTTTCATAAACTGGAAGAACGCGATCAAAATGAATAACTCCGTGAATAATTTTTCCAAAAAAAGTTGCCTCTTCCCGATTTCCTTGAGAGAGTAATTTCCGTTTAATATTTTCATCATCCTCCCATTCTCTTTCAACTAAAATTGCATTTTTCCGCAAAATATTTTCCCCCTTGTTAAAATACCAAAAAATCATCCGGACTATAATACCAAATAAAAATACTGCGAATACATATCCTCCAATCGAATGACGCGCTACTATTAACAATCCCAATCCCAAAACAAGAGTAAAAACAAGCCAAAATAATTTCTTTGTCATCCTAACCCTTTCAAGTACTGCCGCCAAAGGATGATTAACAACAAGAGCAATCAAAAGGGATGAAATTAATGTCACAGAAACGGTAATAGGAATTGATTTGATAAACTGTCCTATTATTCCCGATGCCATTAAAAGAGGTAAAAATGCCCAAACAGTGGCAAGTGTCGTTGAAACCAAAACTACTTTAAAATCATTAAGAACCAGCAAAACAGCTTCTTCCGGCGTGAATTTTCCGGTTTTCATATATTGCTTAGTGGCAGAAACCACCACAATAGCATCGTCTACCAGAAGACCCAATGAAAGAAGTAATGCAAAAATCGAAAGAAAATTAAGAGAAGTTCCCGTTGCCTGCATCACACCGAAAGTCACGAAAAAAACCAACGGAATTGCAATTCCCGCCACGAGTGCTTCTTTTAATCCCACAACAAGAAACAAAATTCCCACCACTAAAGACAACGTTAATAAAAAGTCGTGAGTCAGTTGATTGAAATCTTTCCCGATATTCTCCGCCTGATTAATTGTATCGTCATATGTAATTCCGGCCGGAAAAGTTTTAATCATTTGATCTATTTTTTTCTGCGCACTGTCTACTGTTTCAATAATTGAACCGCCTGTTCTCTTAACAACTTGCAGCGTAATAGCATTTTGAGGTTTTTTTCCATCAAGAGAAAAACGTGAATAAATAGTCTTCTCGATAGATTTCTCAGAAACATCTGCAATATCTTTCAAGAAAACCACCGCTCCTTGTTCGGTATGAGAAATCGGAATTTCACCCAAATCCTTGGCGGTATAAAATCGACCATCAACTCGAACAGGATTATTGAATTCCGACCCTTCAAAATTTCCAGCAGGAATCGCGTGATTTGCCGCGGAAATTTCTTGATTTGCCCGCTCAACAGAAATATTATAAAGTGCCAATTTTTGCGGATCATAAGCAACTTCAAACTCTGATTGATCTCCTCCGGAAATGTTCACTTCCCTGATTCCGGGAATTTTTTCCAATTCATCTTGAATTTTTTCTCCATATGTTCTTAATGTAAATCCATCATACGGACCAACGAGAGCAAAAGTTACAATCGGGGTGTCGTCCAGTGAAATTTCCATTACTTGCGGATCTGATGCATCCTCAGGAATATCATTTCTAATTGCCGGAAGTTTATCTCTCAATCTTCTAATTGCTTCGTCGATATTTTGATCAGCATCAAATTCAACCACTACGGTTGAAGATGAATTTGCTGAAGTGGATGTGATTTTATTAATTCCGCTTACACCAGAAATAGCGGTTTCTATTTTCTTCGTAACAAGCTCTTCCATATCAGAAGGAGGCACTCCGGGATATGACGCACTAATAATCGCAGTAGCAATTTTCACTTCCGGATTCGATTCGCGTGGCAACTGCAAAAAAGAATACATCCCCCAGCCGGAAATTAAAATTATCAAAAGAATAACCACTCGGAAATTTGAAACAAAAAAATTAAGCCAAGTTTTTTTGAGTTCAGGCCTGAATTCCAACTTTTCCAAATACGCAGAATCTGACGATTGAAAACTATTTTTTTTCTGATTATCCATAATTTATTTATTATTGCCTTTTTATTTCTACACTCTCCCCTTCCTGCACGAGTTTATTGCCATCTGTTATGATCATAGTTTCCGGAGAAATTTGAGCGGAAATTTCTACAGTTTCCCCATTAACCTTCACGATCTCCACAATGACTTTTTTAACAATATTATTTTCAACCGTGAAAATATAATCTTCATTTTGACCAACATTAATTACGGACAATGGCAAAATAAAATTACTGTCTATGCTTGGTTTTATTATATTTTCAATATCAACGGTTGCAATTGTTCCAGAAAACAATCCTTTCGCGTCACGATTCTTAGGATAAGCTTCAATTAAAAAGCGTTTTGTAGATTGGTCCGCCACAACTGAAATATTTCGAATTATCAACGGAATTGAATTATTGGCATCGTCCAGCGCAACAACTTCTTGCCCGTAATTCAACAAAGTGCGTTGCTCCTGATCGACATAAAATTGAACTTTAATATTAGAAGATTTACTGACGACAGCAATGAGCTGTCCGACAGAAACAGAATCACCAACAGAAACAGCCTTATTCGTAATCACCCCGGAAATCGGACTTGTAATCAAGCGACTATCAATTGAACCATTAAGACCGAGTATCGCATTTTCATACTGCAATTTTGCAATATCTCTTTGAGTTTTGGCGCTGTCTTTTTCTGCACTGCTTGCACTGCTAGAATCCTTCAAGCGGGCATATTCATCTTTTGCAAGACCATAGGATTTTTTCGCCTGCTCCGCTACGAGTTGCAATTGCTGAACTTGAATATTTTGAAAACCTTTTTCACCGACCGCCAATGATCCGGAATCATCAATTCTCGCCAACAGCGATCCCACTGCAACCCTACTTCCGATATCGCCTGTGGCACTCACAACCGTTCCGGCGGATTTTGCAGTAATTTTAATCTCTTGATCTCCCACAAACATTGCCGGAAATTGATTTTTTTGCACGATTATTTTACTATCGGCAGCTGACTGAACAAAAATACCAATAGGCTTCCTGGGCGCATCCTGGGATGATGCCGGTTTTTTTCCAGATAAAATTGCAGACGCAGAAAAAGCAACTGCGACCACGAATATAGATACGATAATTTTTTTCTTATTCATATAATTTTTTAAAACTTAAATATTTTTTCCAATTTATCTTCTTCATTATCAAGAATCAAATTCATTTTTTTGATAAAATCCTTATGCTGGGAAACCTCTTTGGCGGTAAATTTTTTTTCAAAAGAAATTTGCGCCTTTTCCAATCTTTTTTTCAAATCAATTATTCTTTTCTTCCCGGAAAAAGTGAGCTTAATCAATACTTTGCGCTTATCATTACTGTCGCTGGCATAATTCCTGGTGATATATTGTTCCTTTTCCAGAAAAGTCAGTCGCTGACTCATATTCGACTTTGTCGCTCCAGTTTTTTTAATCAACTCACTTACAGTCATCTGACTCCCATTTTTCAACAACATCAGTATTTTTACACTAATTGAGGACAAGCCCATCGGCTTAAAAATATATTTATCAGCAATCAATTCAAGTCTATGCGACAGGCAAATCATTGCTTCGGCTGGCGAAAAAGAATTAGTTATTTTCATAAAAAAATATTATTAAAAAGTTGACACCTAAATAGTTTATCAATAAACTATTAAACTGTCAAGCCATTAAAACGACAGGTTTTCCGTTAAAAAATATAGTGGTAGAATAAAGTATACTTATTAAAAGCGCCATCTTATTTTGAAATTAAAATATTTATTCATAATTTTCGTTATTTTTATACTCGTTTCAGCGAGATGGTTCTTTTTCGATTTCAAAAACGATCCGCCCTCCACTTCTTCCGTTATTTCCATCCCTCCTTCTTCCGAAGTGTCCGAAATAACGCAAACGGCAGACACCCCTCCAGAATCTTCCGAAAACACAAATCCGCCGTCATCATCTTCAGAATCTGCTCTGGAAAATATCCAGACACTGCCCGAATACGTAAACTTGAAAGTTCCTTTTACATCCCAATCGCCACATCAAAACTGGAATATGCCCTACCAAGAATTCTGCGAAGAAGCATCGATGCTAATGGCAGCCAGCTATGCCAAAAGTCAAACGATTTCCGATCCGGAAGATGCTGACAAAAAATTAAAAGCACTCCAAAAATTCGAAATGGAAAAACTTGGATTTTATCAAGATACCACCATCGAAGAAACAGCTATGGTTCTCCGAGAATATTTTAACTTAAAAAATATAGCTATCATCAATAATCCTTCTATCACAGACATTCAAAGCGCATTGGCGGAAAACAAAGTATTAATCCTTCCCTTTGCCGGACAACAGCTCGGTAATCCGAATTTCAAACAACCGGGACCAATCTATCATATGCTCGTTGTCAAAGGATACACAAAATCAGGAGATTTCATTACCAATGATCCAGGAACCAGAAAAGGAGCGGACTATATATACAAGGCATCTGTATTGATGAATGCACTTCACGATTGGAATGGAGGAAATGTGACTACTGGAAAAAAAATTATGATCAGTGTTGAATAAAATCTCGCTTTTTTTCCGACAGGAAATAATCAATAAAATATACTATCTTGACACGCATAATAAAATGGCATACTATTCTAATATATATTAGAATAGTATAATTTTATGAAATTTGAATGTTGCGCCAAAAATTCTGCGGAAGCGGAAAATATCAGTAAAACATACGCTTTTCTTCGCGCTATTGCCGACCCGAACAGGCTGAAAATACTTTGCGTTCTGAGAAAAAGCTCCAAATGCGTATGTGAAATAGTTCCAGAAATTGGAATATCCGACAAGCTGGTTTCGCACCATCTCAAACAACTCAAAAATATTGATTTACTTTCTGAAAAACGCGAAGGAAATTTCATCCGCTACTCTCTTAACAAAAAATCCATCAAGAAATACCAGAAAATTTTTAATCAACTAATAAAATAACAATGAAAATTAAAATTTTAGGCACCGGCTGTCCCAATTGCCAAAAATTGGAAGCCAACACGAAACAAGCATTGAAAGAATTAAACTTACAGAATGAAATTGAAAAAATAACTGAAATTCAAGATATTATGAGTTATGGAGTTATGAGTACGCCCGCCCTACTTATCAATGAAGAAATCAAGGTTTTTGGAAGAGTGGCAGAAGTAAAAGAAATAATAGCTTTTCTCCAAAAATAATAATGAATACATTTTACTTAATCCAACTTTTCGCCGATTGGATCACTTATTCAATATTCGACATTGATAAAGAAACGCTACTCGCATCAGCAGTTAACTTTTTTATTTTCGATACGATAAAAATTCTCTTGCTTTTGATTGTGATAATTTTCACAGTGTCGATTATCCGGTCATTCCTGCCTCCGGAAAAAATCAAAAACATTCTTTCTCACGAAAAAAAATATATCGGAAATGTTTTAGCATCGCTCCTTGGAATCATTACTCCATTTTGCACCTGCAGTGCGATTCCATTGTTTTTGGGTTTTTTGGAAGCCGGCGTTCCGCTCGGGACAACTTTTTCATTTCTCGTTGCTTCGCCGATGATCAACGAAGTGGCGCTAGTCCTACTTTTTGGAATGTTTGGATGGAAAATCGCCTCTCTTTATGTCGCAAGCGGTTTAATCATTGCCATTGCTTCTGGGATTATCATTTCTCATTTGAAAGTAGAAAATCTAGTGGAGGAGTTCATCTACAAAAGCAATCAAAATGGAAAACTCTTATTGCCGTCTTTGAATTGGAAACAAAGAATTGATTATGCCAAAAATTACACCATTGGAATTATTAAAAAAGTTTGGCTATATATTTTAATTGGAATTGGCATCGGCGCGTGGATTCATGGTTATGTACCGACTGATTTCTTAATGCAATACGCCGGAAGTGACAAATGGTACGCCGTACCGCTAGCTGTCCTGATTGGTGTTCCGCTCTATTCCAACGCCGCCGGAGTCATTCCG